>DATEPR010000298.1:0-8777 GCA_035273045.1 Pseudonocardiaceae bacterium
TCAGCGGACCGCCGATCAACTCGACCACACCGGCGTCCACCAGCGGGCGCAGCACCGGGGAAAACCCGTGCCGCCAACGGGTTTCGAACGTCTCCAGCGCCCTGGTGGCCGCCCGGTGCTCCGCGGCGGCCACGTCCCGAAGTCGGTGCGCGGCCGGCCAGCGGCCGTGCCAGCGGGTGGCGGCGTGGTGGGCGCGCAGCCGCCAGTCGCCCAGCCACTCGTGGAACGACCGCAGGCAGTACGGATCGTCCAACTGGGCCGCGAGCACCGGCGTGACACCCAGCGTCAGCACGTCCCGCCGGCCCTCGGCGGCCAGCCGTTCCAGCAGGTCCACCACCGGCAGGTAGGAGTGCGCCCACGCCTGGTACAGCCACTCCTCGCCGACCGGCCACGACCCGTGGCCGGCCAGCCAGGGCAGATGACTGTGCAGCACAAGGCAGAACGTGCCGACCGGGTCGTCCGTCACCCGGCCCGCCTCGCCACGGCGACCAGGTCCAGTCCGCCGGCCACGTCGCGGTCGTGGATGTCGAAGTCGGCCGCCCGCACCGCCGCCACGTCGGCCAGCAGCGCGGCCGGCCAGGTCGCCTGGCCGGGCAGGTGCCCGAGCACCACACCGGCCTGCGCGTCGATCAGCGAACCGCCGTGGGCCGCGTCCAGTGCGCGCAACCGGGGGCCGTGGTGCAGGCCGCCGAGGAAGTCGACGTCGAATCCGGCGGCACGCAGCAGCCCGGCCAGTTCGTCGGGCGCGAGTTCCCTGGTGTGGAACGGATTCAGCGGCGTGTCCCGGCCCGGGGAGAAGGTCAGCCGGTTCGGCGTGGTGACCAGTAGCAGGCCACCCGGCCGCAGCACCCTGCGGCACTCGGCGAGGAAGCCTTCCTGGTCCCACAGGTGTTCCAGCACCTGGAAGTTGGCGACGACGTCGACGCGGCCCGACCGCACCGGCAGCACCGTGAGATTGGTCCGCACCGGGTGCACCGACGGGTACCGGGCGCGCACGTGGGCCATCGACGGCTGGTCGTAGTCGGCGGCGATCACCCGCGCGGCGACACCAGCCAGCAGGTCGGCGCCGTAACCTTCACCACAGCCCGCGTCCAGCACGACGGCACCGGCACACCGTGGCCGCAGCCACAGATACGCGGCCTCGTGGCGCCGGAACCAGTAGTTCTCCTCCGGCAGGTCCGGCACAGTCCGCTCACCGGTCAGCAGCGCGCAGGGGTCGGAAACCACATCCGGAGGTTACTTCAGCGGTGCCGGTCCGCCGCCGGTCGCGGGTGAGGGCCGCTGGACGACCGGCCGGTGGGCGCGTCACCCTGGTCACCGTGAGGGCGAAACCGAGGATCTCGCGCCGATCCGACGGCCGTTGGGCGGTGAGCCGCCCGGCGGTCGGCTTCCGGCCGACATCGGACGAGACGGTGCACGAATCGTGGCGCGACGCCGTGAACAGCCTGACCGACACGGCCGGCCACTACGCGGGCGGCGGCTCGTTCGAACGGACCCACCAGCGCACCGACGCCGTCGCGGCGATCCCGCCCTGGAGCCCGCTCTACTACTGAACCGGCGTGATCTACTGGCCAGATGGCAACCGGAAGCGAACCGAAGGACAGCCCGGTCGACTGGGTGAACGACCACATTCGCCAGTACGTGAGCACCGGCGGTGCCAGCGGCCACGACTGGAACGGCATCAGCACCCTGCTGCTGACCACGACCGGCCGCAGGACGGGCGTCCGCAGGCGCACCGCCCTGATCTACCGCCAGGTCGGCGACGACTACGTGGTCGTCGCGTCCAGGGGCGGGGACGACCATCACCCTGCCTGGTACCTCAACCTGGCCGCTGATCCGGACGTGACCGTCCAGGTGAGGGACGACGTGTTCGACGCCCGGGCCAGCACCGCGGAGGGCGACGAGCGGGCCCGGCTGTGGCCGCTGATGGTGGAAGTGTTCCCGAACTACGACGAGTTCCAGAAGCGCACCGACCGGCGGATCCCGGTCGTCGTCCTGCGGCGGGTCTGACCGGTGGGGGTGGCCGGTGGGCCGCCCCCACCGTCGATCTACAGGGTCAGGCTCGCGTCGGCGTTGGTGGGCAGCGCCGAGGACAGCGAACCGCTGGAGAACACGTACCGGCCGTGCTCGACCGACGGCGGGGCCGTCGCGTCGATGTCGCCCTGGGTGACGGCCAGGCGGGACAGCGGGACGGTGACCGTCACCGTCGACGACTGCCCGGCCGCCAGGTGCGTCCTGGTGAAGCCCACCAACCGCTTCGCCGGCTGGATCGGGTCGCTCAACGGCTGCGACACGTAGACCGGCACCACGAGATCGCCGTCCTTGGTGCCGGTGTTGCTCACCGCCACCTGGACCCGCACCGACCCACCCTGCCGGGCCGCGGAGACCGTGCCGAACGAGTAGCCGGTGTAGCTCAGGCCGGCGCCGAACGGGAACAGCGGCTGGTAGGTCCGGGCGCTGGAGTTGCTCGTGTTGGGCAGGGTGAGCAGCAGGTAGCTGTTCGGGTTGTCGCTGTTCAGCTTCGGCCACGACACCGGCAGCCGGCCGCTCGGGTTGACCGCGCCGTACAGCACGTCGGCGACGCCCGCGCCACCCTCGGTGCCCGGCCGCCACGCCATCACCAGCCCGGCCGGCGTGACGCCGCCGTTGGGCTTGACCAGCGAACCCAGGGCCAGCGGCCGGTCGTCCACCACGACCACCACGACCGGTTTGCCGGTGGCCACCAGCGCGGCCACCTCGGCCTGCTGCGCCGCGGGCAGGCTCGGGTCGCGCTTGTCGTTCGGCCCTTCCGCGCCCGGTCCGTTGCCGACCACGACGACGTAGTCGTCCGTGGTGGCCGCCGCGGCGACCGCGTCGGCCTGGCTGGCCGCGAAGGTCACGTTGGCGCCACCCAACTCCGCGAGTCCTTTGCGGACGGTGACGGCCTGTTCCGGGCTGCCGTTCGGCACGCCCTGCCAGCCGATGCTCCAGCCGCCCAGCGTGGCCGGGACGGAGTCGGCGTTCGGGCCGGTGACGGTGACGTGGGCGGTGGTGGGCAGCGGCAGCACGTTGCCGCTGTTCTGCAGCACCACGGTCGACTCGGCGGCGGCCTGCCTGGCCAGCCCGGAGTCCATGCCCACGGTCTGGTTCGCCGTCGACGGGTCCACCAGCGGGTGGTCGAACACGCCGGTGCGGAACTTCAGCGCCAGCACCCGGCCGGCGGCCTGGTTGATCCTGGCCATGCTGATCAGGTGGTCGGACACGGCTTTCGTCACCGCCGCGGTGAAGGCGTCCGCGTTGAACGGCTCCATCGCCATGTCCACGCCCGCGTTCACGGCGATCGCGGCGGCGTGCTCGTAGTCGGCCGCCAGGTGGTAGTTGTTCTGCAGCGCGACGACGTCCGCCCAGTCGCTGACCACGAGACCGGTGAAGTGCATCCGGTCGCGCAGCACGGTGGTCAGCAGGTAGTGCGACGACGTGGCCGGAACGCCGTTCACCGCGCCGGAGTCGACCATCACGGTCTCCGCGCCCGCGGCCAGACCCGCCTGGTACGACGGGAGTTCGTCGTCCTGGAGCCAGCGGATCGACATGTCGGCGTCGGTGCGGTCCAGGCCGGTGTTGGCCGCGCCGTAGCCGGCGAAGTGCTTCACGGTGGCGGCGACCTGGCCGCTGTCCTGCAGGCCGGTCACGCCGGCCGCCTCCATGCCGGCGTCCAGGGTCGGGTCCTCGCCGAAGGACTCGTTGTACCGGCCCCAGCGGGTGTCCCGGTCCACGTCGGCGATCGGGCCGAAGCCCCAGCGCACGTTGGTGGCCAGCGCCGCCCTGCCGGCCGACACCTGGGCGGCCTGTTCCAGGGGCACGTCGTAGGTCGCGCCCATGCCGATCTGTTCGGGGAACAGGGTGTCGCCGAGCACGTTGTTGTGCCCGTGCACCACGTCCGCGCCGTAGATCACCGGGATGTGCAACGGATTGTGGTCGATGGAGTACTGGACGATCGTGTTGACGGCGGTGGCCCAGTCCTGCGGGCTGTCCGCGCCGTTGATGTCCTCGGTCGGCGGGGCGCCGCCGCCGGACAGGATCGAGCCGGCCGCGTCCGTGCCGAGCACGTCCTGGGCGCAGGTCTGGTTCAGCGGTCCGGGACCGTCGTTGCAGTTGCCGACGATCTTGCCCACTTCGATCTGGGTCATCTGGCCGATCTTCGCGGCCAGCGTCATCCGGCCGAGCAGGTCGTTCACCCGCGCCTGGACCGGGGCGTGCGGGTCGAGGTAGGTGGGCGTGCCGGTCGCGGCCGCCTGGTTGCCGCCGGTGGCGAACAGGGACGCGGTGACGAGACAGGCCGACGCCGTGAGCACGAACGATGTGTGGAGTAAGCGCTTTCTTGCCATGACTGTGATGCTGGTCGCACGGTTGAAGGCGCGTCAATACGCCCATCCCGGGGACAGGATTCACCAGTTAACGGCAGGGTTCGTGAGGGCCGTCACCGTGCCCGACCGGCTACCGGCCGGTAACATTCGGGTGGCGGAGCCCAGCGTGGCGTGGCTCGCCAAGCAGGTCACGACATGGCAAGGTCGGGCCAACAGCGGTACCAGTACATGCCCGTTCCCAGGAGGTCGATCCAGACCCATGAACATCGTCGTTCTGGTCAAGCAGGTGCCCGACACCTACTCCGAGCGCAAGCTCACCGACGCCGATCACACGCTCGACCGCGACGCCGCCGACGCGGTGCTCGACGAGATCAACGAGCGCGCGGTCGAGGAGGCCCTGCTGATCAAGGAGGCGCAGGGCGGTCAGGTCACCGTGGTCAGCGTCGGACCGGAACGCGCCACCGAGGCCATCCGCAAGGCGCTGTCCATGGGCGCCGACGCGGCCGTCCACGTGACCGACGAGTCGCTGCACGGCGCCGACGTGCTCCAGACGGCCACCGTGCTGGCCAAGGCCGTCGGCACGATCGACGGCGTGGACCTGGTGCTCGCGGGCAACGAGTCCACCGACGGCGTGGCCGGCGCCGTGCCGGCCATCGTCGCCGAACTGCTCGGCCTGCCCCAGCTGACGCACGCGCGCAAGGTCGAGTTGGACGGCACCACCGTCCGGGTGGAACGCGAGACCGCGGACGAGGGCCTGACTAGGCTGGAGGCCACCCTGCCCGCGCTGGTCAGCGTGACCGAGAAGATCAACGAGCCGCGCTACCCGTCCTTCAAGGGGATCATGGCCGCCAAGAAGAAGCCGGTGACCACGCTCGCGGTCGCCGATCTCGGCCTGGACGCCGGCCAGGTGGGCCTGGCCAACGCCTGGTCCAGCGTGCTGGAGGCGACGCCGAAACCGCCCCGGACCGGTGGCCAGAAGGTCGAGGACGAGGGCGACGGCGGCGCGAAGATCGCCGAATACCTGGTCGCGCAGAAGCTGATCTGACAACACGGACGAGGAGACGTCATGGCTGAGGTTCTGGTCCTCGTCGAGCAGGTCGACGGCGAGGTCAAGAAGGTCACCGGTGAGCTGCTGACCGCCGCGCGGCGGCTCGGTGAGCCGTCGGCCGTCGTGGTCGGCACGCCCGGCACGGCGGGCAAGGTGCGGGACGCGCTGGCCGGTTTCGGCGCGGCCAAGGTGTACGCGGCCGAGTCCGACGACGCCGCCGGGTACCTGGTCACGCCCAAGGTGGACGCGCTGGCCGCGGTGGCCGGCTCGGCGAGCCCGGCGGCGGTGCTGGTCGCCGGTTCCGCCGAGGGCAAGGAGGTGGCCGGCCGGCTGGCGGTGCGGCTGGGCTCCGGCCTGATCGTGGACGCCGTGGACGTGGCCGACGACGGCACCACGACGCAGTCCGTCTTCGGTGGCGCCTACACCGTCAAGTCGAAGGTCACCCACGGCACGCCGGTGGTCGTGGTGCGGCCGGGTTCGATCGACGCGGAGCCGGCCGACGGCGCCGCGGAACAGTCCACTGTGGAACTGCCGGCGCCGGATGCCGCCAAGGCGACCAAGATCCTGTCCCGCGAGCCGGTCGTGGGCGGCGACCGGCCGGAGCTGACCGAGGCCACGGTCGTGGTGTCCGGCGGCCGCGGCGTGGGCAGCGCGGACAACTTCGGCGTGGTGGAGAAGCTCGCCGACGTGCTCGGCGCCGCCGTCGGCGCGTCCCGGGCCGCCGTCGACTCCGGCTACTACCCGGCCCAGTTCCAGGTCGGCCAGACCGGCAAGACGGTCGCGCCGCAGCTGTACATCGCGCTGGGCATCTCCGGTGCCATCCAGCACCGGGCCGGTATGCAGACGTCCAAGACGATCATCTCGGTGAACAAGGACCCGGAGGCGCCGATCTTCGAGATCTCCGACTTCGGCATCGTCGGCGACCTGTTCAAGGTGGCGCCGCAGCTCACCGACGAGATCGCCAAGCGCAAGGGCTGAGCGAGCCGCGACACGGGCCGGTTCCGCCAGCGGAACCGGCCCGTTGTTCACTCACTTGCCACCCGCGGGCCACCGGTTCCCACCGCTCGTCGTCGCCGCGTGGCCGTACACAGTGTGCATGTCGCAGCCGAGAACGCTGGTCAGCAACGCCTCAGCCGAACGACACTACTCACTGCTGGTCGCCACGGACGACGACGAGGTGCGGGCCGCGCAGCGGCTGCGCCACCAGGTCTTCGCCGGTGAGCTGGGCGCCCGCCTGAACAGCCCGGTGGCCGGGTTGGACGTCGACCGGTTCGACGAGTTCTGCGACCACCTCGTGGTCCGGGACGAGACCACCGGCGAGATCGTGGGCACCTACCGGATGCTGCCGCCGGAGCGGGCCGTCGCGGCCGGTGGGCTGTACTCGGACACCGAGTTCGACCTGTCCCGGCTGGCCGGGCTGCGCGGCGGCCTGGTGGAGACGGGACGGTCCTGCGTGCACCCGGACCACCGCACCGGCGCCGTCATCGGCCTGGTGTGGGCCGGCATCGCCCGCTACCTGCTGCTGTCCGGGCACTCCTACCTGGCCGGCTGCGCCTCGGTGGCACTCGCCGACGGCGGCACCGAGGCGGCCGGCGTGTGGGATGTGGTGCGGCGCAAGCACTTCGCGCCCGCCGAGTACGCCGTGACGCCACTGCGCCCGTGGGCCGTGGACGCCGTCGCGACACCCGCCCGGCCGGTGGTGCCGCCCCTGCTGCGCGGCTATCTCCGGCTCGGCGCGTGGGTCTGCGGCCGGCCGGCGCACGACCCGGACTTCGGCGTCGCCGACTTCTTCGTGCTGCTCCCGCTGGACCGGGTGGACCAGCGGTACCTGAAGTTCTTCCTCGGTGAGTCCTGATGGCGCACGGCTGGATGCCGGTGTCGCCGTGCGGACCCGGCTGCGTCGGCGGCACCATGCCGACGGTCGGCCGGGCCAGGCGGGCGCTGCGGCTGGTCGGCGTGGCCGGTGCCCTGGTGGCGGCCGCGCTGCGCTTTCCGGTCCTCGGCCTGGTCGGTGCCCGGCGCCGGGAAGCCATGGTGCGCAACGCTTTCCGGGGCGTCCTGCGCGCGGTGGGCGCCCGGCTGGAGATCCACGGTGACGCCACCCTGGGCGTGCCCCCGGCGGGCCGGCCGCACCGTGGCGCCCTCGTCGTGGACAACCACGTGTCCTGGCTGGACATCGTGGCGGTGAACGCGGTCCGGCCGATGCGGTCGGTGGCCAAGAGCGAGATCGAGACCTGGCCGGTGGTCGGCCGGCTCGCGAGCAGGGCCGGCACGGTGTTCCTGAACCGGGGTTCGCTGCGCGCGCTGCCCGGCACGGTGGCCGAACTGGCCGGTGCGCTGCGCGGCGGCGCGCTGGTGAACGCCTGCCCGGAGGGCACCACGTGGTGCGGCCTGGGGTTGGGCCGGTTCCGGCCGGCGCTGTTCCAGGCGGCCATCGACGGCGGTGTCCCGGTGCGACCCCTGGCGGTCCGCTACCGGCTGGCCGGTGGGACGCCGACCACGTGGCCGGCGTTCGTGGGCGACGAGACGCTGGTCGACTCGGTGCGGCGCACGGCCCGGTTGCGTGGGCTGGTGGTGGAGGTGCACGTGCTGCCGGAGATCGCGCCCGGCCGGGCTGCCGACCGGCACCACCTGGCCGCGCTGGCCGAGGCCGCCGTGCGGGACGTGCTGCACGGCGCGGAGCACCCGGTGGCCGAGTTCACCGCCTGAAATACCTGGACCTCCACCCGGCTGGAGGTCCGATGATGGACCCGTGCCAGCGACGACACCCCGCACCACCCGCCAGCCCACCACCGTGTGGGCGCGCGAACACCGCGTGCCCACACTCGGCATCCTGCTCGTCGTCACCCTCATCGCGTTCGAGTTCATGGGCGTGGCCACGGCCCTGCCGACCATGGTCGCCGACCTGCACGGCGGCCGGCTGTACGCCTGGCCGATCGCCGCGTTCACCGCCGCGAGCGCGGTCGGCACGGTCATCGGCGGCCGGATCTGCGACCGGCGCGGCCCGGCCGGCCCGATCGTGGCCGGGCTGGTGTTGTTCGCGGCCGGCCTGCTGGTCTGCGGCAACGCGCCCGTCATGCTGGTGCTGCTGCTGGGCCGGGTGATCCAGGGCGCCGGGGCGGGCATGGAGATCGTGGCCGTGTACGTCCTCATCGCGGCGGTCTACCCGCGGCGCGACCGGCCCGCCATGTCGGCGTTGACCGCGTCCGCCTGGGTGGTGCCGTCGCTGGCCGGACCGCCGGTCGCCGGCCTGGTCACCCAGGAGTTCGGCTGGCGGTGGGTGTTCCTCGGCCTGGTGCCCCCGGCGTTGCTCAGCGTGCTGCTGGTCCTGCCCGCACTGCGCGACCTGCCCGCGCCGCCGGCGTCCCAGGTCGCGGGCGGGCGCG
>DATEPR010000299.1:0-4084 GCA_035273045.1 Pseudonocardiaceae bacterium
TCCGCGCGCCGGTTCTGGCTCGGCTACGCGGCCGGCGCGACCGGGCGGCTGCGGCTGGACGACGGCGCGGTCGCCGCTGTGGTGCGCCGGCGCCGGTCACTGCTGGCGGCCGGCATCACCGGCACCGAGGGCCGGTTCGAGGCCGGTGACGTGGTGGAACTGGTCGATCCGGCGGACCGGGTGGTGGCCAGGGGAGTGGTGGCGTTCGACGCGGCCGAACTGCCCGACCTGATCGGCCGGTCCAGCCGCGACCTGGCGCCTGAGCAGCGCCGCGAGGTGGTGCACGCCGACGATCTGGTGCCACTGCGCTTCCAGTAGATCCGTGGATTGTTCAACAATTGAATAGTTGGGCGGGACGTCGTAGGCTGACGCCCATGACCGCGACCATCCCGGACGCCGACCTGCGCGACCAGGTGCACGCCGCCGCCCGCCGTGCCCGGACGGCCGCCGCCGACCTGGCGCTGGCCACCCGCGACCGCAAGGACACCGTCCTGCTGGCCATGGCCGACGCCCTGCGCGCCCGCGCCGCCGAGATCCTGGCCGCCAACGCCGAGGACGTCACCGCGGCACGTGCCGCCGGCACGCCCGACTCGATGGTCGACCGGCTCGCCCTCACCGACCGCCGCATCGACGGCATCGCCGACGGCCTGCGCACGGTCGCCGCCCTGCCCGATCCGGTCGGCGAGGTGCTGCGCGGCGGGCTGCTGCCCAACGGGCTGGAGATGCGCCAGGTCAGGGTGCCGATGGGGGTCGTCGGCATGGTCTACGAGGGCCGGCCGAACGTCACCGTGGACGCCGCCGGACTGGCCGTGAAGGCCGGCAACGCCGTGCTGCTGCGCGGTTCCTCGTCGGCGGAGCGGTCCAACGCCGCGCTGGTCGCGGTGCTGCGCGACGTGCTGGCCGCGCACGGCCTGCCCACCGACGCCGTGCAACTGCTGCCCTGCCACGACCGGGCGTCCGTCCGCTACCTGATCACCGCCCGCGGCCTGGTCGACCTGGTGATCCCGCGCGGCGGGGCCGGGCTGATCGCCACCGTCGTCGAGCAGGCCACCGTGCCGACCGTGGAGACCGGCGTCGGCAACTGCCACGTCTACGTGGACGCCGCCGCCGACCTGGACAAGGCCGAACGCATCGTGCTCAACGCCAAGACCCGCCGGACCAGCGTGTGCAACGCGGCCGAGACGCTGCTGGTGCACGCGGACGTAGCCGCGACGTTCCTGCCCAGGATCCTGCGCTCGCTGCGCGACGCCGGCGTCACCGTGCACGGCGACGACGAGGTGCTCGCGGCAGCGGGCGACCTGGCCGCCGTGGTCCCGGCCACCGACGCCGACTGGGACACCGAGTACCTGTCCCTGGACCTCGCGGTCGGCGTCGTGGACTCGCTCGACGCCGCCGTCCGGCACATCGCCGCCCACTCGTCCGGCCACACCGAGGCCATCGTCACCGACGACGTCGGCGCGGCCCGCGAGTTCACCGCCAGGGTCGACTCGGCCGCCGTGATGGTCAACGCGTCCACCGCGTTCACCGACGGCGGCGAACTCGGCATGGGCGCCGAAATCGGCATCTCCACCCAGAAACTGCACGCCAGGGGCCCGATGGGGCTGGCGGAGCTGACGTCGTCCAAGTGGCTGGTCTGGGGCGACGGTCACGTCAGACCACCGGCATAGCCACTGTCGGTAAGCTGGTTCGCATGACGGACACCCGGTGGCGGATCAGCGTCGACAGGGACACGTGCATCGGTTCCGCGGTGTGCGTCGGCACCGTGCCCGGCCGGTTCAAGCTGGTCGGCGACCGGTCGGCGCCGGTGGACGAGGTGATCGAACCGGACGACGAGGTGGTGGGCGCCGCCGAGTCCTGCCCGATGGAGGCCATCCGGGTGCTCGACGCCGACACCGGCGAGGTCATCGCGCCCGAACTCTGATGCGCGACGCTCGTCACCAAACACGCTGGTCCTGATCAGCCGACGTACGCTCATCAGCCATGTCCGAACGTCGGCGGATCGGTGTCATGGGCGGCACCTTCGATCCGGTGCACCATGGCCACCTCGTCGCCGCCAGTGAGGTGGCGTCCCGGTTCGCGCTGGACGAGGTCGTGTTCGTGCCCACCGGCCAGCCGTGGCAGAAGTCCGAACGTGAGGTCAGCCCGGCCGAGGACCGCTACCTCATGACGGTCATCGCGACGGCCTCCAATCCGCGGTTCACCGTGAGCCGGGTCGACATCGAACGCAAAGGCCCCACGTACACCATCGACACGCTCACCGAGATCCACGACGTCTACCCGGACGCGGAACTGTTCTTCATCACCGGAGCCGACGCGCTGGAACAGATCCTGTCCTGGCACGAGGTGGAGCGGCTGTTTGAGTACGCCCACTTCATCGGCGTCACCCGTCCTGGTTACCAGCTCAACGGCGAACACCTGCCGCGCGGCGCGGTCACCCTGGTCGAGGTGCCCGCCATGGCCATCTCGTCCACCAACTGCCGCGCCCGGGTCGCCGCCGGTGAACCCGTCTGGTACCTGGTCCCCGACGGAGTGGTCCAGTACATCAGCAAACGCGGGCTGTACCGGCAGGGCACCGGTTGACCAGCGCCCCTCCAGGTACCCTGGGTTGCCAACCCGATCGGTGAGGAGGGACGTGACAGCCACCGAGAAGTCACGTGAGCTGGCCCTGGTAGCCGCGGCCGCTGCCGCGGACAAGAAGGCGCACGACGTGCTGGTGCTCGACGTGTCCGACCAACTGGTGATCACCGACTGTTTCGTCATCGCATCGGCGCCCAACGAACGCCAGGTCGGCGCCATCGTGGACAACATCGAGGAGAAGATGCGCGAGGCCGGCACCAAGCCGGTCCGCCGCGAGGGCGCCCGCGAGGGACGGTGGGTGCTGCTGGACTTCGTGGACATCGTCGTGCACGTCCAGCATGCCGACGAGCGGGCGTTCTACGGCCTGGAACGGCTGTGGAAGGACTGCCCGCGCGTCCCGTTCGACCCCGGCCCCGGCTCGCTGGCCGACGACGACGTCGCGGTGCCCGAGGGCTCGTCGACGTGGCGCTGAGCCGGCTCGTGCTGTGGCGGCACGGTGAGACCGAGTACAACGCGACCGGCCGGATGCAGGGGCACCTCGACGTGCCGCTGACCCCGACCGGCTGGAACCAGGCCCGGTTCGCCGTGCCGGCGCTCGCCCGGTTCGACCCGGAGGTGGTGCTCACCTCCGACCTGCGCAGGGCCACCGACACCGCCACCGTCTTCGCCGAGGCGTCCGGTGTGCCGCTGCGCATCGACAAGCGGTTACGGGAGACCTATCTCGGCCAGTGGCAGAGCCTGACATCCGCCCAGGTGGAACTGGAGTGGCCCGGTTACCTGGCCCGCTGGCGGGATGACGCCACCACGGCGCCGCCGGACGGCGAGAGCCGGGTCGACGTCGCCCACCGCACCGTCGAGGTGATCGCCGAACTCGACGAGGAGTTCGACCACACCGTCCTGCTGTGCGTGCACGGCGGCGTCATCATCTCCCTCACCGCGCACCTGCTCGACCTGCCCGTGCCGATCTGGCCGCAACTGGCGGGCATCGCCAACTGCCACTGGACGGTCCTCACCCGCCGGCACGACCAGTGGCGGCTGACCACCTACAACGCGGGCATCACCGGATGAGCGGTCCCACCCTGCTGGTGTTCGCCGACTCGCTGGCGTTCCACGGACCCACCGGCCCGATGCCGGCCGACGACCCCCGGCTGTGGCCCAACGTCGCCGCGGACAGGCTCGGCGGCCGCGCCCTGCTGTTCGCCGGTGCCGGCTGGACGGCACGGGACGCCTGGTGGTCCCTGACCGGTGACCCGAACGTGTGGGCCACCCTGCCCGTGATCGACGCACTCGTGCTGGCCGTGGGCAGCATGGACACACTGCCCTCGCCGCTGCCCACCTACCTGCGCACCGGCCTGCGCTACGTGCGCCCCGACCGGCTGCGCCGCCTCACCCGCCGGACCTACCTGGCGGTCCAACCGGCTCTGGCCAGGGCGTTCGGCGGCCGGCCCGTGGTATTGCCCGCCGCGCTGACCGTCCGCTACCTGGACCAGACGCTGGGCGCGATCCG
>DATEPR010000300.1:0-7405 GCA_035273045.1 Pseudonocardiaceae bacterium
ACGTCCAGCAGCAGCGGCAGCGGACCGGTCCGCTCCGGGTCGCGGACCAGCCAGCCCTGCACCACGGTGCCGTCGGAGATGGTGAAGTCCCGCGACTCCCGCAGGAACCAGTCCACGTCGGCGAGGTTCGCGCCGTGCCGGGTGTGCACGGTCTCCTCCCCCGACACCAGGTCGACGGTGACGACCTCGCCGAACGACGTCGGCGTGGCCAGCACGACGGCGGCGAGTGAACCGGCGACGGACAGCCCGGACACGAGCCGTTCCGCGCCGGCGACGACCGGTCGCGGGTCACCGCCGTCGACACCGACCCGGTACAGGTGGGTGCAGCCGCGGTCCCGGGCGCAGAACAGCACCGCCGCGCCGTCGTCGACGAGCTGGGGCAGCCCGCCGGGGTACCCGGGCGCGCCCGGCATGACGTTGCGGTCCAACGGCCCGGCCAGATTGACCAACTCCGCCGGCGGCACGTCGGTGGCGCCAGCGACCGGGAGCCGGAACAGGCCGGACTGGCCGGTCGGCCCGGCCGGGCTGCCGACGACCAGCAGTGTCCGCCCGTCCGCGGTCCAGGTGACCGCGTCGGCCGAACCGGTGCCGAAACCGGCGAGTTCGGGCTTCCCGGGCCGGTCGCCGACGTCGACGACGTAGACGCCGGCACGGTAGTCGAGGTCGGCGTCCTTCTCCATCGCCGCGGCGAACGCCAGGCGGGTGCCGTCCGGCGACCACGCCGGTTCGCTCGCGTGCCAGTCGCCCTCGGTCACCTGCCGGCACTGGCCGGACGCGATGTCGAGGACGTGCAGGTGGGCGCGGACGGTGCGCAGGAACCCGCTGCCGTCGGCCTGGTAGTTCAGCCGTTCGGCGACGATCGGCGCGCCGGCCCGTTTGGTGCGCGCGGCGTCGTCCTCATCGGCGTCCGCGGCATCGTCCACGGGGGCGGTGAACGCCACCCTGGTGCCGTCCGGGCTCCAGAACGGGCGGCCGGCGCCGAGCGGCAGTTTGCTCAGTTGTTCGGGTTCGCCGCCGTCGGCGGGGAGCACCCACAGTTGCGCGGGACCGTCCGCGGCGCGTAGGAAAGCCAGCTTGGCGCCGTCCGGCGACCACGCGGGAGCGCTGTCGCCGGTGCCCCTGGTGAGCCGCACCGGGTCGCCGCCCGCCGTGTCCACCCGCCACAGGCTGGTGACCGGCCGGTCCTGCTCGGTGTCCTGGGTACGCAGCACGTAGGCGACCCGGCCGCCGTCCGGGGACAGCGCGGGCTGCTCGGGGACGGCGATGTCGGTCAGGTCGGCGATGCGCAGGCGTCGGGTCACAACGAACTCCTCCGTGTTTCGAGTCACCGGTGCGAAGCGCCCGGTTCGGCGCTCGCCGCGTAGTGGCAGGCTGCGTGATGGCGGTGGTCGGTGGTGGGTGCCTCGGTGCGGCAGCGGTCCCGGTCGGCCAGGACGAACGGGCCGATCGGGCAACGCGGGTGGTAGCCGCAGCCGGCGGGCGGGTGGTGCGGGTCGGCCGGTTCGGCGTCGGTGACGGCGCGCAGCGCGGGATCGTCCGGCGGTGCCGCCGGGTGGCCCGACTCGGGCACGGCGGCCAGCAAATCACGGGAATAGGGATGCTGCGGGTCGCCGAGCACGTCCGCCGCGGGTCCGTGCTCCACGATCCGGCCCAGGTACATGACCGCGATGCTGGTGGCCACATAGCGGACAACGGCGAGGTTGTGCGAGATGAACAGCATCGAGATGCCCAGTTCGCGCAGCAACGTGCGGAGCAGGTTCAGCACCGTGCCCTGTACGGACACGTCCAGCGCCGAGGTGATCTCGTCGGCGATCACCACGTCGGGCCGGGCGGCCAGCGCCCTGGCCAGCGCGACCCGCTGCCGCTGCCCGCCGGACAGCTGACCGGGGAACGCACGCGCCAGGTCCGCGTCCAGTTCGACGAGTTCGAGCAGCCGGTCGACCTCGGTTCGCCGGTCCAGCGCCGTTCCGGTGACCGGGTCGCGCCGCGGGACGGTCTCGCCGATGGTCGCGCCGACCGTCATCCGCGGGTCCAGCGAGGAGTACGGGTCCTGGAACACCATCTGCACCGGCCGGCGCGGCCCGCGCAGCGGCACCGGCCGCCCGTCGAGCAGGATCCGCCCCGACGTGACCGGCGCCAGGCCGACCGCGGCGCGCGCCAGCGTCGACTTGCCCGAACCGGATTCGCCGACCAGGCCGACGACCTCCCCGTCCGGCACGACCAGCCGCACACCGGCGACCGCGGTGAGCCCACGCCGCCGGGTGCCGTAACGCACCGAGACATCATCGAACCGCAGCTCACTCATGGCCACCCCTGGCCGCCGTCATCGCGGTCGGATCGACGTGCTCCGACACACCGGCGTACCAGCACGCCACGCGCCTGCCCCGCTCGTCGGTCTCCAGCGGCGGCTCGGTGGTCCGGCAGCGGTCGGTTGCGAGCGGGCAGCGCGGCGCGAACGCGCACCCGGCCGGGAACCGAGCCGGATCCGGTGCGCGGCCAGGAATGGCGGCGAGCGGCCGGTCCAGGTCGGTGCGCATGTCCGGCACCGCGGCGACGAGCGCCCGGGTGTACGGGTGCCGGGCGCCGGTGGCCAGTTCGGCCGCCGGCAGGTCCTCGACGATCCGGCCCGCGTACATGACGAGCACCCGGTCGCACACCTGCCCGACGACCGCGACGTCGTGACTGATCAGCAGCAGCGCGACCCCGTCGGCGCGGCGGATCGACTCCAGCAGTGCGAGCACCTGCCGTTGCACGGTCACGTCGAGCGCCGTGGTCGGCTCGTCGGCGACGATCAGCGCGGGCCGGCCCATCAATCCCATGCCGATCATGGCGCGCTGCCGCATCCCACCGGAGAACTCGTGCGGGTACTGGTGGGCGCGCCGCGCCGCCGCGGGCACCCGCACGGCACGCAACCGGTCGATCGCCAATGCCAGGGCGGCGCCCCTGGACAGCCCGCCGTGCTGCCTGGCGACCTCGGCGAGTTGGCCACCGATCCGCCGGGTCGGGTTCAGCGACGTCATCGGGTCCTGGAACACCATGGCGAGGCTCGTGCCGAGCAGCCGCCGGTGAACCTGGGGCGGGCCGGCCAGCAGGTCGGCGCCGAGGAACCGCAACCGGCTCGCGTCCACCCTGCCGGGTTCCTCGATCAGGCGGGCCACCGCGAGCGCGGTCAGCGACTTGCCCGCGCCGGACTCGCCGACCACCCCGACGGCCTCGCCCCGGCCGATGCGGAACCCGACGCCGCGCACCGGCTGGATCGGCGCGTGATGTCCGGGCAGCGTCACCACCAGGTCGGCGACGTCCAGTACGACGTCGTCGGCGACCGGCTCGGCGGGTTCGGCCGGCGCGGCACGCCGCTGGGCACGGCCCAGCGGGACCCGGCCGAGCGTCGCGGTCAGCCCGATGCCCTTGGCCAGCGACTCGCCGAACAGGTTGAACGCCAACCCGGCGAGGATCACCGCGACACCGGGCGCCAGCGCGGCGATCGGCTGCTCGTAGATCCCGGTCAGCCCGTCGCCGAGCAGCCTGCCCCAGTCGTAGCTGGGCGGCTGCACGCCGAGGCCGAGGAAGGACAGGCTGGCGAACGCGAGCAGGGCGCCACCGGCGCCGATCGAGGCGTTGACGATCAACGACTCCGCGATGTTCGGCAGCACGTGCCGCAGCAGGATCCGCACCCGCCCCACACCCGCGATGCGCGCCGCCGCCACGAAATCCCGCTGTTCGATGCCGGCGACCAGGGTCTGGGCGAGCCGGGCGAACGCGGGCGCTCCGGCGAAACCGATCGCCAGCACCGCACCCCGCGCGCCCACCCCGAAGATCACCGCGAAGAACAGCGCCAGCAGCAGGCCGGGGAACGCGACGGCGATGTTGACCACGGCCGCCAGCACGCGGCCCACCCGGCGGCCGACGAGCACCCCCGCCGTGCCCAGGACCAGGCCGGTGACCACCGCGATGACCGTGGCCAGCAGCGCGAGTTCGACGGACAGCCGGGTCGCGACGAGCACCCGCGCGAGGATGTCGCGGCCCAGGTTGTCGGTGCCCGCCCAGTGCCGCGCCGACGGCCCCTGCAACATCGCGGCCACGTCGGTCCGGCCGGCCCGCGCCGACCACAGCACCGGTGCGATCACCGCGAGCACGATCAGCGCCAGCAGGCCGAACCCGGCGCACGCGC
Source organism: Pseudonocardiaceae bacterium (assembly GCA_035273045.1). Lineage (GTDB taxonomy): Bacteria > Actinomycetota > Actinomycetes > Mycobacteriales > Pseudonocardiaceae > DATEPR01. Next base: position 4,172 of record DATEPR010000300.1, read on the forward strand.
CGACCGGTGTCCGCAACACCGCGAGCCAGCGCGTCGCCGAGGACGGCCGGCGGGAGCCTCGGTCCGTGATGGGTGCGACCACGTCAGCTCTCCCGGATCGTCGAGCGCGGGTCGAGCAGCGCGAGCGCCACGTCGACGATGAGGTTCACGCCGAGCACGCCGATGCCGTAGACGAGCACCACTCCCTGCACCACCGGGTAGTCCTTGGCGAGGATCGACGAGACGATCGTGCTGCCCAGCCCCGGCCAGGCGAACACGTTCTCCACCAGCACGGTGCCGGCGACCAGGCTGGACAGCAGCAACCCGCCGAGGGTGATGGTGGAGGTCAGCGCGTTGGGCAGGGCGTGCCGGACGTACACCACGCGCGCCGGCAGCCGTTTGGCCCGGGCGGTGCGCACGAAGTCCGCCTGGAGGACCGCGATCATCTCGACCCGCAGGATGCGGGACAGGATCGCGGCCGGCCCGATGGCCAGCGACAGCACCGGCAGCACGAACGAGCCCAGCCCCGACTTGCCCGCGACCGGCAGCCACTGCAGGTGCACGCCGACGATCCAGACCAGGACGACGCCGATGACGAAGTCCGGGATGGCGCCGAGCACCACGCTCGTGGTGGTGAACGTGAGTTCCGCGCGGCGTGCCCGGCCACCCCTGGTCAACACGCCCATGAACGTGCCGAGCGGAATCGCGATCACGATGGCCAGCACGAACGCGCTGGCCGCCAGTTCCAGCGTGGCGGGCAGGCGCTGGGCGATGACCCGCGACACCGGCAGCTGTGAGGTCAGCGACGTGCCGAAGTTCCCGGTGACGGTGCCGCTCAGGTAGTGCCAGTACTGCACGATCACCGGCTGGTCCAGGCCGAGCGCGTGCCGGCGCGAGTTGACCAGCGACTGTGACGCGCTGATGCCCAGCGCCGCCCGCACCGGGTCACCGGGAATCAGGTGGATCATGCCGAACGCCGCGGTCAGCAACACCCACAGCGACACGACGAACCTGATCCCCCGGCGGACGGCGAACCGCACCGCGGGGCTCTCGACGATGCGCGGGGCCGGGCCGGCTGCGGTCAGCGTGGTCACGCGGGGCTCCTCCTCAGCCGGTCATCCGGATGCTCGTCGGCAGCAGCTTGCCGACCACCGAGAACCGCGCACCGGCCGAGAAGACCTTCTCCACCTGGTTGGCGAACGGGATGACGTCGGCGGCACGCACCAGGTTCGACTCGGCGGACAGCCACTTCGCGCACCCCGCGGTGCCCTGCGTCTGCTGGGCCGCGGCGACCAGGCCGGTGTAGGCGGTGTTGTTGATGTTCGCGAAGTTGTCGCCCTTGGGTGGCGTCGGGCCGGACAGGAAGCCGACGAGCTGGTCCGGTGAGCTGACGTTCAGCGCGATCCAGCCGATGTCCCAGTTGCCGGACGAGAACAGCGTGTTCGTCGCCGACGTGTCGTCCTGACCGGTGAGCGTGACCTTCACGCCGAGCTGGCCCCACTGCTGGGCGGCGAGGTCGGCGGCCGACGACGCCGCCGAACCGGCCTGGGTGCCGTACAGGAAGGTCAGTGCGAGCTGCTTGCCGTTCTTGGTGCGGATTCCGCCCGCGCCGACCTGCCAGCCGTCCGAGTCCAGCAGCGCCTTCGCCTTGTCCAGGCTGTGCGGGGGCAGTGCCTTCGCGACCGAGTTGCCCGGGCAGGCGACCGGCGCGTTCGCCGCGAACGTGGTGGCCGGCTGGCCCCGGCCCGAGGTCAGCACCTTCTCCAGTTGGCCGAGGTCGGCCGCCTCGGTGAGGGCGAGCCGCACCTTCTGGTCGGCACCCACCCGGCCCGGAGCCTGGTTGAACCACATCTCGCCGCTCAGCGCGGGCACGTCGACGGCGCGCAGCTTGGCACCCTCCAGCCGGGTCACGTCCGGACCGAGGATGGCCGCCGCGTTGAGCTGACCGGACAGCAACAGGTTCGCCGCCGTCGTCTCGTTCTGGATGATCTTGACGACGATCTTGTCCGGCAGTCCCGCCTGCGCGCTGGTCGCGCCGTTCGGTCCCCACGTGTAGCCGCCGCGCTTGGTCAGCGTGTACTGCTCGCCCGGCGTGGCCTGGGTCAGCGCGTACGCGCCGGTGCCGTCGGTCTTGCCGGCCAGGAGCTTGCGGTCGGCGATGCCCTTCGCGCACACCATCGGGATGCCGGCCAACCCGTTGAGGATGAACGGCGCGGACGCGGGCAGCGCGACGGTGAGCGTGTTCGAGCCGGTGTCCGCGGTCGCCTTGGCGCCGGCCGGCAGGAAGACGCCGGCGAACGGGCTGTTGTTCTTGGGGTTCGCGACGTAGTTGAGGTTGTCCGCCGCCGTCTGCGCGGTGAACGCGGACCCGTCGGAGCACCTGATGCCCTTGTGCATGGTCAGCGTGACGTTCTTGCCGTTGACGTGCCATGCCGTCGCGAGCTGTGAGCGGATGGCGCCGGAGCTGTCGATGCTCAGCAGCGAGTCGTAGGCCAGGAACGCCATCTGGTAGTTGTTGCTGGCCACCGACGCCTGCGGGTCGAGGTTGCCCGGGTCCGAGCTCATGGCGAGCGTGAACGTGCCGCCGCTGACCACGTTGCTCGCGGTCGAACCGCCGCCGCCGCACGCGGCCAGCGCGGTGGTCGCGACGCACACGCCGACGGCGAGGCCGGCCATCCTCCGAGTGATCGTCCCGCCTGTGGTCATCGACCTGGCCATCCTCTGCTCCGCTCCGGCTGGACAGTGCGTTGGCTCACCAGAGGCTGCTCGTTCGGCTGCGCCTTGTGTTCGTCCCGGCCGACAAGCCGGGCGGGCACGTCTTGTCCGATCCCACCAGCCGGGCGCCGAACCGGGCGGGGTTGACTGGCCGGATGATGTTGCTGCGTGGCGGTCGGGTCGTCGATCCACGATCGGGCTCGGACAGCACAGCCGACGTGCTCGTCGACGGTTCCGCGGTGGTGGCGGTCGGGCCGGCGCTACCGGTTCCGGACGGGGCGCGGGTCGTCGACGTCACCGGGTTGGTCGTCGGGCCCGGTTTCGTCGACCTGCACAGCCACGTGCACTCCGTCGCGGGACAGCGCCTCCAGGCGATGGACGGGGTGACCACCGCGCTCGACCTGGAGGCCGGACTGATGCCGGTGGCCAAGGCCTACGCCGACGCGGCCCGCGCGGGACGCCCGCTGAACTACGGCTTCAGCGCGTCCTGGGGCGCGGCCCGTGCCCAGGTGCTGCTCGGCCGGGAACCGGACGCGACCC
>DATEPR010000301.1:0-4984 GCA_035273045.1 Pseudonocardiaceae bacterium
CGCACGTCGGCCGCGGTGAGCACCGACTCCGCGGACTGCGACTCCTGGTCGAAGGACAGTTCGCGGTAGCCGCTGGCCACCGACCGCACGTCGGACAGCGCCTGTCTGGCCAGCGCCAGGATCTCGCCCAGCTCGTTCGCCGCCTCCTCCGGGCAGCCGTCCAGCAGCCTGCTGGTCAGTTCACACTTCAGGGTGATTGCGGACAGGCTCAGGCCGAGCAGGTCGTGCAGGTCGCGGGCGAACCGCAGCCGCTCGTCGGCGACCGCCATGGTCGCCAGTTGCCTGCGGGTCGCCGCCAGTTCGGCGATCAGCTTGGTCAGGGCCGTCAGGCCGTAGGCGATCGCGCCGGTGATCACCGTCGCGCCGGCGTTGAAGAGGATGTCCAGCGGCTGCCCGGAGGACAGCACATGGCTCCAGACGACCGAACCCACGCTGGCCGCGAACACCAGGAATCCGCCGGCCTGCGGCAGCATCAGCAGCGCGTTGCCGCCCAGCCAGCCGGGCAGGCTCACCCAGTTGTCCCCCTGTTGCAGGATGGGCAGGAAGATCAGGGCCGCCTGGACGACCAGCATCGTGTAGCCCAGCGGCGAGCGCAGGCGTGTCGTCGAGCGGCTGAAGTAGGCCAGTTGCAGGCCGAGCAGCGCGACCAGATAGCCGAATCCGCTCGCGAGAGTGGAGAAGTCGCCGGTGAGCATCAGCAGGTGCGCGACGGCGCCGACGACCATCAGGGTGAAGGCGATGTTCACCAGCGCCAGCGTGGTTCGGGCACTCATCGGCAGGGTTGTCCGCTGCTCGCCACCCGGCCGGCGGACCCTGTGGACCCGTCTGCTGTTCAACGTGGACCGTCGGGGCGCGTGCGTGATCGGAACCTGCGCCACGAGCCGGAACCGCCCGTTCGGCAGCACGGTGGTGCCGAGCTGGCCGCCCAGCGCGGCCACCCGGTCGGACAGGTTGCGGATGCCGTTGCCGGAGTCGGGTTCCCGGTCCACCGGCGCCGGGCCGACGCCGTCGTTGACGATCTCCACCGACGCGGTGGTCGCCGTCTGCCGGATCGCGATGTCGCAGTGCTCCGCCTTGCTGTGCCGCAGCACGTTCGTCACGCCCTCACGCAACACCGTGCCGAGCAGCGTGCGGATGTGTGCGGGAAGTTCGGCGTGGCCGGTGTGGCCGGCGTTCGTGCGCACCTCGACATCGGACGCGCGCAGCACCGACTCGGCGGACGTGATCTCCTGGTCCAAGGAAAGTTCTCGGTAACCACTCGCGGTCGAGCGCACGTCGGCCAGCGCGCGCCGGGCGAGATCGAGGATGTCGGCGAGTTCCCGTTTGGCGCGGGCCGGATAGCGTGCCAGCAACCGGTTCGTCAGTTCACACTTCAGGGTGATCGCGGACAGGCTCAGGCCGAGCAGGTCGTGCAGGTCGCGGGCGAACCGCAGCCGCTCCTCGGCGACCGCGAGTTGGGCCATCTCCTCCTGCGCCGCGTGCAACTCGGCGACCAGGATGGCCAGCCTGGTGAGCAGATACACCACCAGTCCGAAGAAGGCGGCGTCCAACGTGCCGTACGTCAGGGTGACCGGACCTTCGGCCAGCGCCAGGCGGATCACCATCACGCTGGCGGTGACCACGGCGAAACTGGACCACGCCGCGACCGGCGGCAGCACCAGCAGCAGGCAGCCGGCCACGAACGGCGGCAGGCTGATCCAACTGAACCCGTAGAACAGCAGCGGAACATAGGCGAGCGCGGCGAGCAACGCCAGCAGGGCATAGCTGCGCGGCGACTGCAGGTCGGAGCCGGGCCGGCTGAACTGGAACAGCTGGATCGTCAGCAGCGCGGCCATCAGCAGCGCGGCGACCGCGGTTCCGGCCACGCTGTGGTCGGCCTCCCACACCTCCAGCAGCGCGATGAGACAGCTGGCCACGAACACGACGGCGAGGGTCAGCCGGCTCAGGCTCCATGCCGTGACGGCCATCCGGCCACCGTCCGGCGGCGCGAACGGACGCGCGTCCGCCACCGGTGCCACCACAGTGGCGGTCGGCCGCGGCGGCGTGCGCTCGGCGTCAACGGACGGATTCATGTGGCCTGTTTCCCCCTGCCACGAGGCGTTTGGCCCAGGTGCTCGCACCGTGGTGCCACGCTACCAGGGAAATGTTGGTCAACCGACAAGAAACTCACCAATGCCGACTTCCGCCGGCCAGTCAAGGCGTAGCGCGCTGTTGGTGATGTCACCGGGATCCACGGCCGGCGCGCACGCCGCGAGTCCCATCGCGTTGGCCACCAGGCACAATGTCTGTTGCAGTGCGCCAACGTGCGTGAGCGCCAACGCGTAACCGATTCCCCCGTACATCCACGACGTACGCGCGACACGTGCGGTCAACGTGAGCAGAACCGGTGGTTGGGACGAGGTTCGCGCGGCAACCCTGGCGCCGTCGAGTAGTTCGTCCAGTTCCGGTTCCGAGTCGTTGACCAGTGTGAGCTCGTGCAGTCGCGGATCATAGTGGTAGGTACCTCTAGGTACGCCGGTGCACTTGTGGGCGCTGACATACAACTCCAGTTCGTACAGGCCGTAGATGCTCAGGTAGGGCCGGTCGGAGATGTCGTACCGCACGTCGGTCCCGGTGGAACCGGACGCGACGGACCGGATTCTGGCCGCCCGGAACAACAGTTCGCCCACCTGTGCCGCGGTGACCTGCCGATCGGACAGTTCGTCGCACAGCTTGGAGTTCTCCAAGACGTCGGTGAGCGGAGGATCATTGGCCACCAGGTCGGCGATGTTGGGACGGTAGAGGGCGAACCGCTTGCCGTCCCGGACGGTCTTCACCAGTTCCGGGCTGGGCAACCGGTCCGCGAGGGGGAACACGGCCCCCGTCTGCCCGCCGTGCCGGCCCATCCGGCTGCGGGCGTGGAACAGCAGATCATGGTGCGACCACCGCAGCAGCACGGGATCACTGTCCTCGGTGAACGCGGTCTCCTGGTCCGGCTCGGCGAGTAGCGCGATGCCCGTGCCGGCAAGGTAGGCCACGACACCGGCGACGACGGCGAGCGGCTCACCCAGCCGGGCGGCGACTTCTCGTACCGACATCGGCGAACTGAGGGCGGTCGTTACGTGCACGGCCAGTTGCCGGTGCAGCAGCACGTGGTACTGGGCGAGCGGCGACTCCACCAGCAGTGCGCCTTCGTGCGGCCGGATCGCGGCGAACCGCGACAACCGCACCGGCAGGTCCGGTTCGACGTCGGGCAGCATCAGGCTGGCCGAGCGGGCGATCGGGATGGCGGACAGCAGCGGCCGGTCGCCGTCGCCGATGCCCAGCGAACGCACCACGGAGCCGGACAGCAGATCGAGCACCCGCCACAGCTCGGCCCATTCGCGCCAGTTGCCGGCCGGCTGGTCACCCGGTGCCGGCCGCTTGCCGACAACGTTTTCCAACGAGATCGGCCCCAGGCACATCCGGCGCAGTGACGCCCGGACCACGTCACCCGCGCCGTCGATGCCGAACTCACCCCACTTCGTGACCACGACCAGGTGACCTTGCTCGGGTCCGTCCTCCACGAGCACGTCCTCCCGGAGGGACCAGAGCTGGGTCGGCGCAGGTGCCGTGCCGCCCACGTCGATGGGCACGTTGGTGCTCCTCGGGATGTCGCGTTGCCTGGTCACAGGAACGGCCTGGTCACAGGAACAGGGGGAACGGGTTCAGGTCGGCGTACTCGGTCGGCGCCGCCTGCCGGCCGAGCGCGACCGGGACGTCGTAGAGCCGGCCGGGCGCCAGCCGCGCCCAGAAGGGACGCATGCCGGGCACGATCACCTTCACCACCGGCAGGCCGATGTCCGGCCTGGTCTGGTCCAGCACCAGCACCTCCATGTCCCGCTCGGCCAGTCGACCGCGGATCAGGTCCACCTCGGCTCCGATGTCGTCACACGGGGTCCACTCGTAGTCGGCCGGTCCGCGCGGCGCAGCGCCGGGATCGGGCCGCAGGTAAGGCTGGTTGGCCGTGGTGGCGTGCCGCCACCAGCGCAGCGCGTCCGGGTCGGCGCACCGGTACTCGCCGCCGGCGCCGGCCGCCGGCAGGAGCTGGTTGAGCTCGGTCAGGGCACGGCGTAGCGCGATCCCCGGATCCAGGTGGGCGCCGAAGCCCAGCATGATGTCCTCGGTGGGCGCACCGACCCGGCGGGACAGCGCCGCCATCGTGGGCACGCCGAGATCGGCGGTCACGTCCAGCACCCACAGGTCCCTGCCCAGTCCGGTGTAGACAGTCCGCAGTTCGTTGACCCACGGGTCGCCGAACGCGGCCAGGTCGACCCCGGGCACGCGGCCGCGGTTGTACCACCACAGCGCCACCGAGTCGCGTTCCACGACCTCCAGCAGCCCCTGCAGGACGGCGTCGGTCAGGCTGGCGCCGGCGGCGTTGCCGTTGGAGTCGGCCAGCAGCGCCGGTGCGGGCGCGCCGAAGTACAGCATCCCGGTGGGCAGCAGCCGGTGCCGGCCGTGGGTCAGCGACCACACCGGTGTCCAGTCGGTCACGGCAGTCTCGTCGAACGGCGCGCCGATCATCTGGAACGGGCCGTGCTCGGCGTTCCACGTCGTCCGGTCCGCGTACTGGCGGTCGTCCACCAACTGGCAGGCGTTCGGGTGAATCGCGTCAGCGCCCAGGGACACCAGGCTGCCCCGCACCCGCGCCTCGTCGCCGTGCCACGAGCCGGAATACCGTTCCACGGCCTCGCAGAGCGCGCCGACCTCGGCCTGGACGGCCGTGGTTCCCTTGCCGCCGTTGCACTGCCGCAGCGTGGCCCGCAACGAGTTCAGGTTCCGTGCCCGCGCGGCCAGGTTGGCGCCGGACCGGTAGGAGTGGAAGAACGCCGGGCCGTGCTCGTCGCGGCGGATCTCCTTGACCACGCCGGTGACCGGGCTGACCAGGTGCTGGTAGCGGTCGCGCACCTGCTCGCAGGTCAGCGCGCGGTGCCCGCCCGCGGTGTCGGCGACCGCCCCGCCG
>DATEPR010000302.1:0-2195 GCA_035273045.1 Pseudonocardiaceae bacterium
TGGCCACCGTCCGCCAACCGGACTCGGTGGCCGTCGATCCGGCCAGCGGGCGCGTGTTCATCGCGTCCGCCGACGGAGGAGGTGTTCAGGTGATGCAACCATGACCGACGGGGTGATCGACGGCGACTGGGAGTACCGGCCGCTGCGCCTGCCCGCGGCAGTGTCGCGGGGCGTGGCGGCCACCCAACTCGCCGTCCAGGCCGAGTTCACCGGCTGGGAACTGTCCAGGGTGCTGCTCTACTCGGACGGCACCCGCAAGGTGTGGGTGAAACGGCGGCGCACCGCCGCGTTCCCCCCGGGCGGCCCCAGCATCTGACCGGCCGCCACCGCCCACTACCAGGTCAGGCGACCTGGTAGTAATGAGTCCCGCCGGCATCCGAGCGGGTCAGCCTGCCCTGCAACATGAGCACGTCCAGGTGGCTCATGGTCTCCAGCACGGCCAACATCTCGTTGAACGGATCCAGGTCGGCCAGCTTGCGCTCGCGCCGCGTCCACGTCATCAACCCGGCCACCTCCGCGGCCGTCGACGCGCCCTTCGCCACCAGGTCCGCCACCACGTCCAGCCGCCGGTCGTGGTGCTCCAGCAGCTCGTCCACCCGGGCGTGCACGCTCGGCGACACCGGCCCGTGCGCCGGCAGCAGCCGCGCGTCCGGCATCCCCCTGACCAGCCGCAACGACGCCAGATAGTCGCGCAGCGGGAAATCCGCCGGCGCGCCCTCGAACCCGATCGACGGGGTGATGTGCGGCAACACGTGGTCACCGGCGAACAGCAACCCGTTGCCCGGCTCGGTGAACACCAGATGGCCCCGGGTGTGGCCGGGCGTGTGCACCGCGGTCAACTCCCGGCTGCCCACGACGGCCGTGGTGCCGTCGGCCAGCCACTCGTCCGGCATCTCCCAGACGTGCCGTTCCCCGTCCGCCGGCCGGTTCACCGCCTCCAACCGCGCCACCAGCTCCGCCGCGCCGGACGCGCGCAGCCGCGTCATGAACATCGGCCCGTCACCCGACCCCGGATCGGCCAACCGCCGCGCGATCCGGTCCAGCGTGAACCGCTCGCCCTCACCCAGCGACACCGGCGTGCCGAACTCGCGGCGCAACACCACCGCCTGCGTGTAGTGATCCCGGTGCACATGCGTCACCAGGAACCGGCGCACGTCCGGAATCCCGCGGTCGATCCCGGCCAGCGCCGCCACCAGCGCGTCCCTGGCCTCGGCGATCGCCCAACCGGAGTCGATCAGAACCAGGTCGTCACCGTCGGCGATCGCGTACACGTTGACCGCGCGCAACCCGTCGGTCGGCAACGGCAGCGGGATCCGGTAGACACCCGGCGCGACCAGGTACACGCCCGGCTCCGTCCAGTCCCGGGTCGGGTCGTCAACGTCCACCAGTCGCCTCCGTCCGCGTTTTCCGCACGATAACGCCGCACTTCGTGCCGACCCCGCCGGTGAGGCGATCGTCACGCTCAGGAACGAAGCAGGAACCGCTCCAACACCCGCGTGCCGAACGTCAGGGCGTCCACCGGAACCCGCTCGTCCACGCCGTGGAACAACGCCGTGAAGTCCAGGTCCGCCGGCAGCCGCAGCGGCGCGAACCCGAAACACCGCATGCCCAGCCGCTGGAACGCCTTGGCGTCGGTGCCGCCGGACAACATGTAGGGCAGCACCTTCGCGCCCGGATCCTCATGGGTGATCGCCTCGGTCATGGTGTCCACCAGCGTGCCGTCGAACGTCGTCTCCACCGGCGGCAGGCTCACCCACTCCCGCTCCACGTCCGGCCCCAGGATCTCGTCCAGCTCGCGCTCGAACGCCGCCTCCCGGCCCGGCAGGACCCGGCAGTCCACCGTCGCCTCGGCCACCGACGGGATCACGTTCGACTTGTAGCCCGCCTTGAGCATCGTCGGGTTCGCCGTGTCCCGCAGCGTCGCCCCCACCATCCGCGACAGGGCACCCAACTTCCCCACCGCCCCCTCGACGTCTTCCGCCGGAAACTCCAACCCGGTCAGCTCGGACACCCCGGCCAGGAACTCCCGCACCGAATCGGTCATGACCAGCGGAAACCGGTGCTCCCCCAGCCGGCTCACCGCCGTCGCGAGCTTGCTGACCGCGTTGTCCCGATGGATCATCGACCCGTGGCCCGCGGTCCCCCGGACCTTCAGCGTGAGCCAGCGAATCCCCTTCTCCGCGGTCTGGATCAGG
>DATEPR010000303.1:0-3192 GCA_035273045.1 Pseudonocardiaceae bacterium
GCACCCGCCGGCGCGGTCGGAGCGATGGCGGCGGCGCGCTCGCGCTGTTCGGCGATCACGGCGCCGACGATGTCGGTGAGCGTCCTGCTCGGCGTGAAGCCGACCAGTTCCCTGGCCAGGGACGTGTCCGGCACCCTGCGCTGCATGTCCTCGTAGCCGGAGCCGTACACCTGCTCGTACGGGGTGCGGGTGACGCCGCTGCGCGAGCCGGTCAGTTCGATCACCAGGTTGGCGAGTTGTTCGATGGTGACCTGCTCGGTGCTGCCGAGATTGACCGCCCGGCCCATCGCCTGCGGCGTGCGCACCAGCCGGACCAGCGCCGGCACCACGTCGTGCACGTGGCAGAAGCAGCGGATCTGCTGCCCGGTGCCGAACACGGTGACCGGCTCGCCGGCCAGCGCCTGCTTGACGAACCTCGGGATCACCATGCCGTAGCGGCCGGTCTGCCTCGGGCCGACGGTGTTGAACAGGCGCACGATCACCGCGTCCAGCCCGCGTTCCCGGACGTAGGCGTCGACCAGGCTCTCGTCGACGGCCTTGGCCTCGGCGTAGCTCCACCGCGACTTCAGCGGCGAGCCGATCACCCGGTCGTCGTCCTCGCGCAACCCGACGGTGGTGTTCTTGCCGTAGATCTCGCTGGTGGACGCGACCAGCAGGGTGGCGTGGTGCCGGGACGCGGCGTCCACCACGTTCTCGGTGCCATGGATGTTGGTGCGCAGGCTTTCCAGCGTGCGGTCGCGGATGACGAACGCGCCGACGGCGGCGGCCAGGTGGAAGACCACGTCGGACTCGGCGACCAGTTCGTCGACCAGGCCGGCGTCCAGGATGGTGCCCTCGACCAGGCTGAACCGCCTGCCGCCCAGGGCCGTCGTCACGTTGGCCAGGCGGCCGGTGCTCAGGTCGTCCAGGCCGACGACGTCGTGGCCGGCGCCGAGCAGCGCGTCGACGAGGTGGGAGCCGATGAATCCGGCGGCTCCGGTGACCAGTGCTCTCATCGTGGGGCTCCTGCGGTGCGAAGGACCGGCTCGCCGGTCGGCTGGTGGGGACGGGTGCGCCGGGTGGCCAGCGCTTCGTAGAGGGCGTCGATCCGTTCGGTGACCGCGTCGATGCCGTACCGCTCGCGCACCATCGGGTCGGCCACCCTCGGTCTGGGTGCGGCGGCGAGTTCCGCGGCCATCGCGCCGCGCAACTGCTCGACGGTGCCGGTGACCTGGCGCGCCCGTTCGGTGGGCACGCCGACCAGGGCGGGACACGTGGTGTAGAGCGCGGGGGCGCCGTTGGCCAGCGCCTCCAGCACGGACAGGCCGAACGTCTCCTGCGCCGACGACGCCACGAAGAAGTCCATTGTGGACAGCATGGCGTCGACGTCGTGCCGTTCGCCGGCGAACACGACCCGGTCGGTCACGCCGTTCTCCGCGGCGACGGCCTTCAGGTGGTCCCACTCGGCTCCCTTGCCGACGATGAGCAGCTTCGTGCGCTCGTCCAGCAGCGGGGCGGCGGCGCGGATCACCATGTCGAACCGCTTGTTGGCGTCCAGCCTGCCGAGCACGCCGAACACCCGCTCGTCGCGGCCGATGCCGAAGCCGGCGCGCACGCGGTCCCTGGCGTCGGCGTCGAACGCCACCCGCTCGAAGTCGACGCCGTTGGGGATGACGACCACCTTGCGCGCCGGCACACCCCAGTTGACCAGCCGGTCGCGGACCGTCTCGGACACGGCGACGGTCATCTGGGACAGCCGTTCGGTGCCCAGGTACAGCGCGCGGACGCCGGCGCTCATCTTCCGGCGTTCCAGGTGCGTCTCGCCGATCGAGTGCTCCGTGCTGACCACGACGCGGGTGCCGGCCAGCCGGGCGGCGAGCCGGCCGTAGACCTGTGACCGGTAGAGGTGGGCGTGCACCACGTCGTAGCGGCCGGCGCGGATCAGCCTGCGCAGCCGGTTCAGCGCGCCGATCTCGGTGTTGCTGCGCATCTTCAGGTCGTGCACGGCGACGCCGTCCGACCGCAGCATGTCGGCGACCGGACCCGGGTTGTACAGCGTGACCACCTCGGCGTCGTGCCGGGTGTGCTGGAGCACCGAGCGCAGTTGGAGTTCGGCGCCGCCGACGCCGAGACCCGTGATCACATGCAGAACCTTCAACGCGAGCCTCCTCGTTGCCATGGCGAGCCGAGCGTGCGGCACAGGACCACCAGGTCCAGCCACGGTGTCCAGCTGTCCACGTACTGGTTGTCGAACCGGACGCGGTCGATCATCGACGTGTCGCCGTGCAGCCCGTGGACCTGCGCCCAGCCGGTGATCCCGGCGGGCATCCGCTGCCGGCCGGCGTAGTCCGGCACGGTGTGGCCGAACCGGGCCGCGAAGTACGGGCGTTCCGGTCGTGGGCCGACCAGGGACATCTCCCCGCGCACGACGTTCCACAGCTGGGGCAGTTCGTCGAGGTGGGTCTCGCGCAGCCACTGGCCCAGCCGGGTCGCGCCGGGCGGCACGTCCCACCGGATGTCCGCGTCGGCGTGCGCGGGCAGGGTGCGCAGCTTGACCACCGTGCTGGTCCGGCCGGCCGCGGTGACCCGGAGCTGGCGGAACAGCACCGGACCGCCGGACGTGACCCGCACAGCCAGCATGAGCACACCCAGCAGCGGCGCCAGCACCACCAGCAGCAGGCCGCCGGCCGTGACGTCCATGGCCCGCTTCACCACCCGCCGCGCCACGGTGATCCGGCACAGCGGCACCAGCGACACGCCCCACACATCGTCCACACAGGACCGGGGAACGGCGGCGCCGGCGGGCAGCACCACGGCGACGTCCAGCCCGGCGGGCAGGCCGGCAGGCTCGCCGGTCACGATCACCTGGCGGACCCCGTAGCGCGCGATCTCGGCCGGTTCGGTCACGAAACCCACCGGACGCAGGCCGAACTCCGGGTGGGCGGCGAGAATCCCGGCCAGCCGTTCGGCCACCGGGTCGGCGCCGACGAACAGCACCGGCCGGACCAGCCGGCCGCGGACCCGTGCCGCCCGGCACACCACGGCAACGGCGAACCGGCCGGCCACCACCAGGCCGGCCGACCAGATCCCCAGCCGCAGCACGCCGTCCGGCGGCGTGAACGGCAGCAGCACCGGCAACGCGACCGCCACCGCGCCCACCAGGGAGGGCACCTGGTCGGCCACGCGGGGGCAGATCCGCTGCCGGAGCAGTCC
>DATEPR010000304.1:0-2394 GCA_035273045.1 Pseudonocardiaceae bacterium
CACGACCCACCCGAGGGTGCCGGTCGCCGGCACCCCGCCCACCATCACCACGGTGACCAGCGTGGGCGACCCGGTGGCCGACCCGACCAAGCTCATCAAGCGGACCAGGACGTTCTTCGCCGAGGTCACGTCGAACGCCAAGGCGGCGGCCGACCTGACCACCGGCACCGTGCACGACGACGCCGTGGCGCTGATCCACCGGCGGTACGGCGACCTGTCCGCCATCCAGGTTCAGCGGATTTCGCTCGATCCGGACAACGGACTCACGGTGTGCGTGGTGCGCGCGACCGGAAAAGACGGCCGAACACACATCCGGCGGATCACGTTGCGATTCTCGCTGGGCGGCGATCCGAAGATCGTCAATCCCGGAGGGTGACCCCGCTCACCTGCCGTTAGTCGGTTACTGCGCCAAGTGAGTGATGTGTTCGACCGTTTGTCGCCACAAAAGTGTGATCCACCGACAGACCCTGGCACCGGGCAATGGCCACGCGGTACTGGTTGCCCCGAACACAACGTGCACGGAGGAACGCGCGTGGATCGTCCGACCACCGGACACCGGCGGCATGACGCCGGTTCGGTCACGGTCGTGGACCTGCTCCGGCGCCAGCAGGCTGGCCCGGTCCGGATCCCGTCCGCCAACGAGATGGCGACCGTCCAGCTGACCGACGAGCTGCTGGGCGGCCTGCCCGAGGAGCCCGTCGACCGTCCCCGCGGCTGGCTGGCCCGCGGTGCCAAGCTGGCCGGCCTGGCGCTGGGCTCCCTCGTGCTGTGCGGATCGGTGTACGCGGCGTCCACGCTGACCCAGCACCGGTCCGAGTCGGCCGGCGGTTCCGGCAACACCGTGCTGACCGGGATCGGCGCGCTGCGCCCGGACACTCTCGCCGGCCAGTTGGGCGGCACCAGCGCCGGCCACGTGCCGCAGGCGACGACCGGGCGGCCGATCACCGGAGCCATCGCCACCGGCCGGGCCACCGGCAGCATCACCGGCCGGTCCCCGTCGAACGCCACCACGACGACGGCCGCCGCGCCGACGACCACCCAGCCGGCCGGCGCGCTGTCCCCGGCCGACCTGGTGCGCGACTTCTACCAACTGGTGGCCGCCGATCCGGACGTGGCCGCCCAGCTGCTGTCGCCGTCGCTGCTGCACGGCAACGGCGCGAGCAGCGGCTTCGACGACGCCTGGGCCGCGCTGACCGGTGTGCAGGTGGAGAGCGTGCGGCAACTGTCGCCGTACGGGGTCGAGGCCGTGGTCCGGTTGCGCGAGCCGGACGGCACCTGGCTGCGGGTGGTGGAGCTGCTGCACGTCACCGGCGGTCTCCATCCGCTGATCAACGGAGCCGAGCTGCTCTCCGCCCAACACGGCTGACGATTCGGGTAGCCTGGCGAACCCGTACAGCTAGGCCGTCCGGGCGAGTCCGGGGTTGTGCGCCGGGCACGGTGGGTAAGCCAATACTCTTGTCACGTGACTCGACCGGGTACCCGTCACGCGGCTGGCCGCAGTGGCCGGCGGCCGGTGGGCACGCGCCGGCACGGCCGGAGACCTCGTTGGGGGCTTACAAGGTGACGTCTGCGCAAGGACGCCTCGTCGGTGGCCGGTACCGCCTGGACAGGCGGATCGGCAGTGGCGCCATGGGCGTCGTGTGGCAGGCCTACGACGAACGCCTGCGGCGTTCCGTCGCGGTCAAGCAGTTGCGGCTGGAGCCCGGCCTCGACCCGGACGACGCGAACGAGGCCAGGGAACGGGCCATGCGCGAGGGCCGGATCGCGGCCCGCCTGCACCATCCCAACGCGGTCAGCGTGTTCGACGTCGTGGACGAGGACGACGCCCCCTGGCTGGTCATGGAGTACGTGCCGTCGCGCAGCCTGGCCGCCGCGATGGCCGAGCGCGGGGTGTTGCAGCCGGACGAGGTCGGCCGGATCGGCGCGCAGGTGGCGCACGCCCTGGTGGCCGCCCACCAGGCCGGGATCGTGCACCGCGACATCAAGCCGGCGAACGTGCTGCTCGGCGAGGACGGCACGGTGAAGATCACCGACTTCGGCATCTCCCGCGCCACCGGTGACGTCGCGGTGACCAAGACCGGCCTGATCGCCGGCACCCCCGCCTACCTGGCGCCCGAGGTGGCCTACGGCCGCCCGCCCGAGGCGCCCGCCGACGTGTTCTCCCTGGGTTCCACGCTGTACGCGGCGGTGGAGGGTGAGCCGCCGTTCGGCATGAGCGAGAACACTCTGGGCCTGCTGCACGCCGTGGCCGCCGGCCGGATCAACCCGCCGCAGCAGGCCGGCATCCTCACCGACGTGCTGATCGCGCTGCTCAACGCCGACCCGGACGCACGGCCGTCGTCGGCGACGGCCGCGCGTTGGCTGGACGCGGTGGCCAAGGGCCAGCGGCCGGAC
>DATEPR010000305.1:0-5199 GCA_035273045.1 Pseudonocardiaceae bacterium
CAACTGCCCGGCCGACGCCGGCCGGACCGATCTGGTGCTGTTCGGCTTCCCCGACGGCCACCGGGTGGACGTCGAACTCGACATGTCCGGCTGCCGGACCGCGGCCAACGGTGAGCGCGTCGTGTTCTACCCGGCGGCCGCGGCCGGGCAGGTGACGGCGCTGGTCGGCCGGTAGGTCACGAGCAGTCCGGCGCCTGTGCGGTGGCCGTCGGCGGCAGCGGGCCGGGATGGTGCAGCACCTGGAAGCCGTCGTCGGCGAACACGATCCGGTAACCGTGCGTGACCAGGAACGCGACCCTGGCCCGCTGCTGGGCCACGTCGCAGAACGGGAACCGCCTGGTCGTGGTGTCGGCCACCACCCACGGTGCCCACCGCGGGACCTGGTCCCACAGCACCACGGTGGCCCGGCCGGTCAGGGCCGGGCCGAGCGTGTTGGCCGCCTCCACCGTCACCCCGGACGGCACCCGCGCCACCGCGGCCGCCTCGGCGCGCATCGCCGCGTCCCGGTGCCACGACGACGGGTGCAGCAGCGGGTCGAACCCGAAACCCGGCACGTTCCACACGCCGATCACCAGCACCGCGACCGCCCACACGGCCGCGAACCGTTCGCCGGCCACCCGCCACCCGTCGTGCCGGGCCGTCCAGCGCCGCACCCGCGCCACCCCGTCCACCCCGGCGCACAGCAGCGCCACCACCACGAACGCGTCGTAGTGGAACCGGGTGGTCCACCAGTTCGGCGCGTCGGCCAGCATCCGTTCCGCCAGTTGCGGCAGCACCAGCAGCGCGAACGGGGACAGCAGCGACGCGAACGCAGCCACCGTCCCCAGCAACACCATCGTGTGGATCTTGACGTCCGGATGGGTGAACGTCACCAGGGTGGTGGCCGGGTGGGTGAGCATGTGCCAGGCGGCGGTGGGCAGTGACTGGCCGAACTGCCCGTACCGCCAGTAGAACTGCGGCTTGCTGCCCATCGCCGGCAGCAGCACCGCGGTGCTGACCACGACCGCGGCCAGCCCGCCGGCCACGAAACCGGCGCCCAGCCACCTCGCCTCCCGGCGGCGCGGCACCAGGACCAGCACGGCCACCCCGAACGCCGCCACCAGCAGGCCCATGTCCTCCTTGACCGCCAGCAGGCCCACCGCCGGCAGCACGAGCTGCCACCAGCGGCCCTGGTCGCGGCGGTACGCGGAGCACCGCTCGACCAGCACCGCCGTCAGCACCGGCACGAACGCGACCTCGTGGAAGTCGAACGCCACCGCCTGCGCCACCGGCCACGACACGGCATAGGCCACGGCGACGCAGTACGCGGCGAACGGACCCAACTCGCGTCGGGTGAACACCCACAGCGGCGGGATCGCCGACGCGAACAGCAACGCCTGGGCCACCAGCAGCGTCGCCGGACCGGAGTGGACCCAGTACAGCGGCGCGAGCACCGCCAGGATCGGGGAGAAATGGTCGCCCAGGACGGCGAAATGCGTGCCGAACCCGCGATGCACACCGTCCACAACGGACACCGGAGCGTGGAACCGGCTGTAGGCGCGCACGGCCTGGTCGAAGATCACCAGATCGTAGGAACTGGCGCGGAACGTCAGGAACTTCCAGAACTCGATCGCCCCATACCCGAGGGCTGCGGCGGCGCCGATCACGGTGACCGCGACGGCGTGCCGGCTGGCAGTGGGGACTTCCTGGCTGGTCTGGGTCGCGGTCAGCATCGCTCCGCCCGCCGGCCGGCCACCGCCGCCACGCCGGCCATCACCAGGTCACCCACCGTCATGACCACCCGGGACACCAGCGCCACCGCGGTCGCACCCGCCGTCCCGACGACCGGCGCCAGCGCCACCAGCAGCACCTCCCGCACCCCGGCACCCGCCGGGGCGAGCACGATCAGGAACCCCACACACCACGCGAAGGCATACCCACCGACCGCCAGCAGCACCGCGCGGCCCTCCGGGGCGCCCAGCCGCACCGCCAGCAGCCACACCTGCGTGCCGTACAGCAGCCACGACGCCATCGCCCAACCCAGTGCCATCGCGATGGTGCCGCCGGTGAGCGGGCGTTCCGGCGCCGGCCGCCGGACCAGCCGCAGCAACCGCGGCCCGGAACGCCGACCACTGCCGCGCCACCGCGTAGGCACCCAGGCCCACCGCCACCGCGACGAACCCGTACCGCACCGCCCGGCCGCCCAGCACCATGCGGACCGCGGCCAACCCGGCGGCCGGCCGGGTAGGCCGGGGCACCTGGACGGCTTGGTCGGACATGACCGCAGCCTAACGGCCCCGGTCAGCGGCCGACCGGCCACGTTAGGCTGCGCGCCATCATGCGCGTTCTCCTGTTCGGCACCTACGACGCCGCCATGCACCCGAGGGTCGCGACCCTCGGCGAGGGCTTGCGGGCACGCGGGATCGAGGTCGCCGAGTGCAACGCACCGCTCGGCCTGGACACCGCGGCCAGGGTCGACACGCTCGCCAGGCCGTCCCGGGTACCGGCGTTCGTGGCGACCGTGCTGCGCCGGTGGTGGACCCTGGCCAGGGCCGCGCGGCGGCTGCCGAAACCGGACGTGGTGCTGGTCGGCTATCTCGGCCACTTCGACGTGCACCTGGCGCGGCTGCTGTTCCGGCGGGTGCCGATCGTGCTCGACCACCTCGTCGGCGCCGGCGACACCGCGCGGGACCGGCGGCTGGCCGGTGGGCCGCGCCAGGCGATCCTGGCGGTCATCGACCGGGCCGCACTGCGCGCCGCCGACATCGTGGTGGTGGACACCGAGGAACACCGGGCGGCGCTGCCCGATCCGGCCCGGGCCGTGGTGATCCCGGTCGGCGCACCCCGGGCGTGGAGCCACGCACCCGAGCCCGGCGCCGGCCCGCTGCGTGTCGTGTTCTACGGCCTCTACACACCCCTGCAGGGCGCCCCGACCATCGGCGCCGCGCTGGCCCTGCTGGCCGGCGACCCGGTCCAGGTCACCATGATCGGCGGCGGCCAGGACGAGGCGGCGACCAGGGAAGCGGCGCGGCCCAACCCGAACGTGCGCTGGCTGGACTGGGTGGCCGCCGACGAGCTGCCCACCGTGGTCGCCGGGCACGACGTGTGCCTGGGCATCTTCGGCACGTCGGCGAAGGCGCTGCGGGTGGTGCCCAACAAGGTCTACCAGGGCGCAGCCGCCGGTTGCGCCGTCGTCACCTCGGACACCCCGCCGCAGCGCCGCGCCCTGGGTGACGCCGCCGTGCTGGTGCCGCCCGGCGACCCGGCCGCCCTCGCCGACACGCTGCGCCGGCTCACCGACCGCGTCGAACTCGACCGGCTCCGGAAGGCCGCGTACGCACTGGCGTGCGAGTCGTTCTCGCCCGAGCAGGTGGTGCGCCCGCTGGTGGAGCGGTTGTCAGTCGTCGCGGGAGCGGACGATCAGGTCGGCCAGTAGCGCCATCGACGCGATGATCAGACCGGTCAGGAAGATCAGGATCGTGTTGGTGGCCACCCGCACCGGGTGCGTCGCGATGTCGTAGACCGCCTTCGCCACGCCGATGCCCAGCAGCGCCAGCGCCGGCGGCATCAACGCCTTGAGCGGGTTGAAGTACATGACCATCCGCAGCACCTGCAGGATGTACCGGTAGGCGTCCCGGACGAACTTGAACTTCGACCGGCCGGCCCGCTTCGCGTAGTCGATCGGCACGTACAGGATGTCGTGCTGGTTGGACAGGAACGCCACCGTGATCGTGGTGACGCACGAGAAACCCGGCGGCAGCAGCCGCAGGTACGGCTGGGCGACGTCCTTGCGGAACGCCCGCAGTCCCGAGTTCAGGTCCGGGATGCGCTGGTCGGTCAGCCATTCGGCGATCTTCCGGATCACCCACTTCGCCGGCACCCGCAGGAACTTGTACGTGCCCTCCTCCGTGGTGCGGGCGCCCACCACCTGGTCCACCGACGGATCCTTGTCCAGGATCGCCACGAACTCCGGGATGCGCTCGTTCGGGTAACTCATGTCGGCGTCGGTCCACACCACGACGTCACCCCGGGCGGTCTGCGACCCCACCCGCCGCACCGTGCCGGAACCGCTGTTGCGGCGGAACGGCAGCGTCCGCACGTGCGGGAAGTCCACTTCGGCCTCGCGCAGCACGGCCAGCGTGCCGTCGGTGGACGCGTCGTCCACCGCGAGCAGTTCGTACGTGTAGCCGGACGCGTCCATCGCCGCCACGATCCGCTCGATCTCCTGGCGGACGTGGTTCTCCTCGTTGTAGCAGGGCAGCACAATCGTCACGTACGGGCGATCCGGGTCGTCGTCCGCGCCGGTCGCCGGGCTCGACGACGTGACCGGCATGCTCGGCTTCACCAGCATCGGCTCTCGACTCCTCACTGTCATGACGGCCGCGCCACCCAGAACACCAGGCGCAGGGGGAGCGTCGAGTCCGGGCGGCGCAGCAGTTCGCGGGCGTCCTCCCGCGTGTCGATCGTGATCGTGGCGTAGGCGGTCAGGCCCAGCGGTGCCGGGCTGTCCGTTTGCGACCCGGCGATCACCGGAACCCGGCCGGCGGCCCTGATGCTGGCGGCCGCCCGCGCCACCGTGGCGGGGGACGGGTGCGGCAGTTGCGCCACCGGCAGGCCGCACTGCGCCCGCACGACCGGCATCCACTGCTGGTCGACCAGCAACACCGTGTCGTCGCGGCCGAGGGTGCCGCACACCTGGCCGGTGGCGCCCAGTTCGCCCTGTTCGGTGCGTTCCACGGACACCGGTGCCAACGCCACCACCATCGGCGCCACACAGGCGGCGACGAGCGCGGTGACCGCGCCGATCCGCCAGGCCCGCGACCGCACCCGCGCGGCCACCGCCGCCGTCGTCCACGTGGCGAGCAGCGCGACACACGGCACCACCTCGACCACCAGCCGCCGGTCGGCCCACGGATGGTCCGGCGTGATACCTGGCCGGATCAGGAACAGCACCGCCGTGCACAGGAACGGCAGCAGCACCGGCAGCCACCGCCGGTCCTCGCCGCGCAGCACCCGCCTCGCCAGGCAGTAGGCGCCGATCCCGGCCGCCACCAGCGTGACCCAGCCCAGGTACCAGGCCAGCCAGCGCAGGCTGTCCTCCGCGTAACCCCGGGTGCCGTCGACCGGCAGGCCCAGCGCGCGCTGCGCGTTCGCCACGAACGACCGCACACCCGGATCGGTCACCGAGTGATCCGTCGACACGTACGGCCGCACGAACAG
>DATEPR010000306.1:0-4533 GCA_035273045.1 Pseudonocardiaceae bacterium
CGGCGCCAGGTAGCGCGCGTTGTGCGCGAAGGTGTAGGCGCCCAGGGCGACGATCACCAGCGCGAGGATGATGCTCGGCGCGTAGTCGCCGCGGACCAGGTGGCGCAGCCGGGACGACGTGCTGCCGTCGTTGTCGTCGGCCGGCTTGCGCGGCGCGTCCTGCCTGCGCAACGTGGTGGCGTTGACGATCGTCGCGGTGATGTGCTCCTCGGTGACGTCGGCGCCGGCGAGTTCGCCGACGACGTGGCCACGGGAGAACACCACGACCCGGTCGCACAGGCCCTCCAGCTCCTTGGCGTCCGAGGAGACCACGACCACCGGCACGCCGGACCCGGCGACGTCCCGCATCAGCCGGTAGATCTCCGCGCGGGCGCCGACGTCGACGCCCTGGGTCGGCTCGTCGGCGAGCAGGATCTTCGGTGCCGCCAGCAGTGCCCGCGCCAGCACGACCTTCTGCTGGTTGCCGCCGGACAGCGACATCACGTTCGCCTCGATGGACGCCGTCTTCACCGACAGCCGGTCGACCTGGGCGGACACCGCGGCCCGCTCCCGCTCCGGGCTGATCACCCCGCCGCCGGCCAGCGACGACAACGCGCTGACGGCCGCGTTCTCCCGCACCGACATGGCCGTCAGCAGGCCCTCGGCGTGCCGGTCGGCGGGCAGGTAGGCGGTGCACCCGACCAGCCGCCTGCCGTGCATCGGCTCGCCGTCCAGGGTGATCGTGCCGGCCGAGCGGACCAGCCCGGCCAGGGCCCGCAGGAACTGGCTCTGGCCGTTGCCCACGATGCCGGCCAGGCCGACGATCTCGCCGTGCCTGACCTGCAGGTCGACGTCGTGGAACCCGTCGCCGGACAGGTCGCCCACCTGGAGACTGATCGTCTCCTGCTCGGCGACCGGGTTCTTGTCCGGGAACGTGGCGGCCAGTTCGCGGCCGACGATCAGCCGCAGCAGCTGGTCGTCGTCGATGTCGGCGACCCGGCTGTGGCCCCTGGTCCGCCCGTCGCGCAGCACGGTGACCTCATCGGCGATCTCGCGGACCTCGGCCAGGCGGTGCGTGATGTAGACGACCGCCGTGCCCCGTGCGGTGGCCTGGCGGACCTGCTCGAACAGCACCTCCGTCTGGTCGGCGCCCAGCGGCGCGGTGGGTTCGTCGAGGATCAGCACCTTCGGTTCCAGCGCGACGGCCTTGGCCACCTCCAGGAGCTGCTTCTGCGCGACGCCGAGGCTGTCCACCCGGTCCTGCAGGCGGACCCGGGAACCGACCTGGTGCAGCAGCCCGGTCATCCAGGCCCGGGTGTCGCCGCCGGTGCGCATGCGTTCCGCTGGGACGGCCACCCGGATGTTCTCGGCCACGGTCATGTCAGGCAGCACGGCGGGATGCTGGTGGACGATCGCGATGCCCATCCGGGTGGCCAGGTCGGTGGACAGCACCGGGACGTGCTCGCCGGCCAGGGTGATCCGGCCCGCGTCCGGCTGCACGGACCCGGACGCCACGCCCATCAGGGTGGACTTGCCGGCGCCGTTCTCCCCCAGCAGGGCGTGCACCCTGCCGGGGAAGACGTCGAGCGAGACATCGGTGAGGGCGTGCACCGCCGCGTAGCTCTTGGACACTCCGGCCAGGCTCAGCACCGGGGTCGCCGTGGTGGGCTCCACTGTGGACGCCTCCAGATCCGCTGTCGTTCGACGGGTGGTTACTTGAGTGCGGCGATCTGCTGCGCGTGGGTCAGCGAGCTGGACACGAACGCGTCCATCGGCAGGCTCTTGTCACACGTGACGGGGTGCGGCTGCCCGGTCAGCGAGTCCTCGAAGGCGCTCTGCGGGTACACGGTCGACTTCGGGATCACGCCGCCGCTGGCCTTCGCGACCGCCACGTCCACCGCCAGCCGGGACATCGCGTTCTGCGACGAGACGGTGAACAGCTGGAAGCCGTGGCCGGCGTCCTTCTGCTGCTGCCAGTCGCACGCCAGCTGGTTGGCGTCCTCGGTGGCGATGTCCGGGATCTGCCTGCCCGCCTGGGCGAACGCGGAGAACGAACTGGCCAGCGCCGCGCCGAAGTCGGTGGTGATCGCGTCGATCTTCGGGTACTTGGCCAGCGCCGCGGTGACGACCTGCTGCGTCTTCGCCGCGTCCCAGTTGGTCACCTCGTAGGGCGTGGTGCCGACGAACTTGATGCCCGGGTAGTTCTTCAGCACGCTCTGCATGCCCGTGTACTCGTCCAGGCTCTGCGAGTTGGCCGGCGGGCCGCCGAGGTTGAGCACGTTGCCCTTGCCGTGCAACGCCTTCACCAGCCAGTTCGCCCACAGCACCCCGGCCTGCTTGAAGTCCGTGGACACGAAGTAGTCGTAGTCGACGCCGGCCCGGCCGCCCGGGCTCACCCGGTAGGGCACCGTGGTGACCCCGGCCTTGAACGCGCTGCGCAGCGCGGGCAGCATCGCCTGGCCCGCGTCCGGGAACACGACGAGTGCCTGGGTGCCCTTGGCGACCAGGCCCTGGATGTCGGAGATGGCCTTCTGCGTGTTGCCCTGGCCGTCGGTGTAGGCGAACGAGGTCACGTTGGGGCACTTGGCCACCTCGGCCTTGGCCTCGCCGACGGTGACCTTGCGCCAGTTGTTGTCGCCGAAGCCGTCGGCCAGTGCGAACGACACCTTGTTCGGCCCACACCAGGACGGCACGTTGGCGTTCGCGGGGCGGCCCACGGTGTTCGCGGTGTTCTGCGCGCCGCCGGTGTTCACCGAGCAGGCGGACAGCACGACGGCCAGCACGCCGGCTGACGCGAGAAGGCTTCTACGGAGGCTGTGGGAGGACATGGGGACCTTCCTGGAGGGTTGACCGCGTGCGGCCGTCAGGCCACGGCGTCGTCGGTGACGGGCCTGCCGCGGCGCATCCAGCGCCGGATGGCGGCCCAGTTGACGGTGTAGATCGCGACGCCCGCGGCCAGCGCGATCGCCTGCACGATGTTGCTGGTGGCCGGGTTGACGCCGAGAGTCAGGACGAACTGGTCGAGCTGGGACAGGAACAGGGCGGCGACGGCGCTGGCGACCGGGCTGCCCTTGCCGCCCAGCAGGGACGTACCGCCCAGCACGACGGCGGCGACCGACGGCAACAGCTGTGAGTCGCCCTGGAACGCGCTGGGTGTGGTGACGATGCCGCCGAGCAGGATGCCGGCGACCGTGTACAGCAGGGACGCCCACACGTAGGCGCCGAGTTGGTGGCGGCGCACCCGTAGGCCGGCCAGGCCGGCCGCCGTGGCGTTGTCGCCGACCGCCTCGAACCGGCGCCCGGCGACGGACCGCTTGATCAGGAACCCGACCACGGCGGTCAGGACGACCGCGACGTACACCGAGTACGGCAGGCCGAGGAACTGTCCGGTCGCGATGGCGTGCATGGCCGACGTGGTGCTGGTGGGCGAGCCGCCGGACACGCCGAGCACGGCCGCGTAGAGCAGGGCGTTGGTGCCCAGCGAGGTCACGATGGCCGACATGCCCAGCCGGCTGACGACGAAGCCGTTGACCAGCCCCGCGGCCAGTCCCGCGGCCAACGCGACCAGGATCGCCACCGGCAGCGTGCCGTTGTCCCCGTTGGGGATGTGGGTGACGAGGATGACGGCCAGCGACACCGTGCCCGGCACGGACAGGTCGATGCCCGCCTGCTGGACGACCAGGGTCTGGCCGAGAGCGATGATGGCCAGCACGGCGGCGAAGGGCAGCATGCCCTGTACGGAGCTGCGGGACAGGCTGTCCGGTTCGGCGACCAGACTCACCGCGAACAGCGCGGCCGTCGCGATGACGATGGTGAGCAGGCCGCGGGAGGCCCGGCCGGTCCGCAGCCAGCGTCGCGCTCCGGCCGGGGCGTTCGTGTCCGTCGTGGCAGCGGTTCGCGGCGACGTACCGGATGTGGTCGCCATCGCGGAACCCCTCGCCGTCTCGGTCATCGACTCGCTCCCGGAAACTTCGCCGTCCCCGATCGTTCATTCATGCTGTACAAAAGCGCTTGGCTCGTCAAGAGACAGTGGACAGGTTTACGAGAATGTGTCGTGCCTCGTCGCCACCACTGGATCTGTTGGGGCACAACGAATCAGCCACACACCGGGCGTGGCTCGGGTCGTGGGTGGACGGTGGCTCACCGTCTCCTATGCAGTTCAGCGATCGTGGACATGTCCCGCTGGCCGCGGCCGGCGAGCGATGCCCGGTCGGCGAGGCCCCGGACCACTTCGACCAGTGGCATCGGCGACCGGCCGGCCAACGCCGTCCGCCGGGCCACGCCGCCGCGTTCGGCGAGCACCAGCGACTCGCCGAGCGCGGCGTTCAACGTGTGCGGCACCGGGTGGACGGCGAGCTTCATGGCCTGCCGGCACCCACGTCGCCGACCACGCAGCACGCGGGCGGCGAACGACGCCAGCACCGGCGTACCGCGTGCCACCGCCGCCGGCTCGCCACCGGCCATGACCAGCAGCGACTTCGACCGTACGCCGGCCACGCCGCCGGACACCGGAGCATCCACGAACGACACCCCGAGGGTTGCCAGTTCGGCGGC
>DATEPR010000307.1:0-2665 GCA_035273045.1 Pseudonocardiaceae bacterium
TGCGCGGCGGGCAAGGCACGGGCGTTCTCGGCGACCGGCGAGGTGCGGATGGTTCGCGCCACCATCGGCAGGCAGCTCACCTTCGCCGGTGCCGAACTGGGCGAGGCGCACGACCCGCGGGCCAGTGCGCTCAACGCGTTCGGCGCGCAGACCCAGGAGCTGAACCTGACCCTGGCGCACCCGCCGCACGGCCGGATCGGGTTGCGCCAGCTGAAGTGCACGTCACTGGACGACAACGAGGCGCTGTGGCGGGCCACCGGCGGCATCGACATGGACTCGTTCCGGTACGACTCGCTGACCAAGGCGATCGACCTGGCCGACGACGCCGCCGTGGTGCGGCGGCTGGGCTGGCTGCGCGACGCCGAACTGGGCGGCTACAGCCCCGGCCCGTACGACCAGCTCGCCGCCATGTTGCGCGCCAACGGCAACGAGGAACACGCCGACACGGTGCTGATCGAGAAACAGCGCCGCCGCTATGCCGCGCTGGCCAGTGGTTTCCGGGTGCTCGGCACGCCGGTGGCGGTGTGGAGCTGGTTGCAGCGCTGGATGGTCGGCTACGGCTACCGGCCGTCGCGGGCGCTGGGCTGGCTGGCCCTGCTGCTGGTCGCCGGCACGCTGTGGTTCGCGTTGTACCCGACGCACTGCACGCTGGTGCCGGGCGACCCGGCGTCGTTCGCCGCGTACCGGTTCTGCCCGCTCACCAACCAGGACGACCACCTGGTGTGGAACCCGTTCCTGTTCACCCTCGACCTGCTGGTGCCGATCGTGGACTTCGGCAACAAGAACCGGTGGGCGCTGCCCGGTGCGTCGCAGTGGTTCGCGGCGACGCTGACCGGTGCCGGCTGGCTGCTGGCCACCACGGTCGCGGCCGGTGTGACCCGGATGGTGCGGCGCCAGTAGGTCAGCCGCACGGCACCAGGACGCGCACCCACGGTCCGGCCGTGAACGTGGCCGCGGTGCAGTAGTCGCGCAGCAGCACGTGGTAGGCCGCGAACTCGCGCGGGTACCGGCCCTGGTTGGCGTAGCGGCCGGAACCCTGCTGCGTCACCACGATCGCCGCCGCGTCGGCCGGAACCGGTTGGGAGATGGCGAAAACCGGATAGTCGACCTGGAAGCCGGTGCCGGCCAGGTCGGGGCCGTAGGACTCGTCGACGATCCGCGAGCCCGGTGTCACGTGCGCGGTCAGCCACGCCCTGGCCTGGTCGCGGGCCGCGTTGTCCAGCGTGGCGGGCACCGACAGCGATCCGAGCAGCGGCACGAGGAGCACCGCCACCGCCACCACGACACCGGCCGCCGCCGTCGCGTAGTTGGCGCGTTCCGGCCGGTGGGCGAACAGGCCGCGCAACGCGTCCACGCCCGCCGACACGGCCAGGCCGAGCAGGATCGCCAGCGCCGGGTAGAGCGGCAGCGCGTTGCGGTCGAAGTGGACGAACTGCGCGGCGATCAGCACCGCGTAGCAGAACGCGTAGGTCCCGGCGACCGCGATCTCCTTGCGGTACCGGCCGGCGCACAGCGCGAGCACCGCGGCGACCGCGCCGATCAGCAGGACGGGTCCGTCGTGGAACACCGTGGACAGGTAGAAACCGGCTGAACCGCCCTGTTCGCCGGGATGTCCGGTCGCGTAGTGGTGCACCTCGAACAGCGCGCCGCCGACGAACTCGCGCGGGTCGGTCAGCGCCGCCGGGCTGGTCACGAAGAACGCGGCGAACGTGCAGAGCGCGAAGTACAGCAACGCCAGCGACTGGCGTGCCCGCAGCAGCGCCGCCCGGTGGTAGACCACGTGCGCGACGAGGACCGCCACGACCACCATCACGGTGTTGAACTTCGAGCCGACCGCGAGCCCCACCGCCAGACCCGTCCAGACGTAGTCGGACATCCGGGCCCGGCGCGCGATGGCGACCGCGCCCAGCAGCGCGGCCGCGGTGAAGAACTCCGAGTACACGTCCGGCGCGACGAACACGCCGTTGGTGACCAGCAGCGGCGACACGGCCAGCGCCAGCCCGGCGATGCCGGCGATCCAGCGGGTGCCGGTGGTCCGGCGCACCGTGACGTAGACCAGCACGGCCGCGCCGACCGACAGCAGCAGCGACACGGCCCGCAGCGCCAGGACCAGGTGCGGGTCCGACGTGTGGCCGACGCCGGTGACCTGTTCGACGATGCCGCCGCCCGCGGGCGGATGGCCGGAGACGACCCGCTGCACCCACGTGACGAACGCGATCACGTCGTACATCAGCGACGGATAGCTGAAGTAGTGCGGGTTCAGGGTGCCGTGGTCGACCATCGCGACGCCGACGCCGATGTTGGTCGGTTCGTCCGGATGGTTCAGACCGGGCAGGCCGAAGGCCAAGGCGGGTAACCGGATCGCGAGACCGGCGACGCACACCACCGGCAGCCAGACCATGGGCAGCCACGACCGCCGGGGCGGCGACGACACGCTCGACGACGGAGCGCGCTCCACGGCTACCACGAGACGTTTCCCCCAGGGATGGCGCTGGTATGGACAACCCGGCGATCAGCGACGGCACATCACCCTAGCGCTGCCCGGTCGGCTCGTTCGCCCAGGCGGGGTACCACGGCCGGACATTCGTCACCGGACACGCGAACGGCCGGCCCACCGGACCGGCCGTTCGCGTTGTCCGAACCGCTCAGAGTTCGCCGTGGCCGA
>DATEPR010000308.1:0-17529 GCA_035273045.1 Pseudonocardiaceae bacterium
CACCCAGGCGGCGGTCGTCTCGCACCTGTCCGCGAGCAGCCCGGCCGGCCGGCGGATCGAGGCGGACGTGATGAACTACTTCCGGATCGAGGGCGGCCTCATCACGTACATGGCGAACTTCCACGACACCAAGCCGTTCGCGGTACTGGACGGGCGCTGAGCCATGGACGAGTACGACTACGTGATCGTGGGCAGCGGCACCGCGGGCAGCGTGCTGGCCCACCGCCTGTCCGCCGACCCGAGCCGGCGGGTGCTCGTGCTGGAGGCCGGGTACGGCCGCATCCCGGCCGAGGTGGACGACTCGCGCAGCTGGTTCCTGCTGCTCGGCGGGCAGGTCGACTGGGGCTACCAGAGCGTGCCGCAGCCCGGCCTGGGCGGCCGGCGGACGTTCGAGCCACGCGGCAAGGCACCGGGCGGATCCAGCAACCTCTACATCATGATGCACGTCCGCGGGCACCCGTCGGACTTCGACAACTGGGCCTACCAGGGCGCCGCCGGATGGTCCCACCGCGACCTGCTGCCCTACTTCGACCGGGTGGAGCAGACCCAGCGGACCACGAACGCCGCCACCGAGCCGAATCCGGCGTCGCGGGCGTTCCTGGACGCCTGCGCGGAACTGGGCTATCCGTTGCTGGACGGCTTCAACGCCGGCGAGATGTTCGGTGCCGGCTGGCACCAGTTGGACGTCGTCGAGGCACGGCGCCAGGGCACCCTGGCGGCCTATCTGGAGCCCGCGCTGGACCGGCCGAACCTGACGCTGCGCACCGGCGCCCAGGCGACCCGGCTGCTCGTCGAGGGCGGCCGTTGCACCGGTGTGGAGTACGCCCAGACCGCGGAGCCCGCCGACCTGACCGGCCGGGCCGTGCGCGGCAGCGGCGACCAGCCGGGGACGCACCGGGTGCGGGCGGCGGCCGAGGTGATCGTGAGCGCCGGCGCGATCGAGTCGCCGAAGCTGCTGCTGCTGTCCGGCATCGGCCAGCCCGACCGGCTGCGTGAGCACGGCATCGCCACCACCGCCGAACTGCCCGGCGTCGGCGAGAACTTCCACAACCACATCCTGACCGGGCTGATCGCCGAGGCCCGCGCGACCGTGCCGCCGCCGGCGCAGAACCTGTCGGAGAGCGCGCTGTTCACCGCGTCGCGGCCCGGCCTGCCGGCGCCGGACCTGCAACTGGCGTTCGTGCACGTGCCCTTCGACATCGTCGTCGGCCGGGAACACCCGAACGCGGTGAGCATCCTGCCCGGTGTCGTGCGGCCGGCGTCGCGCGGCTGGATCCGGCTGGCCGGGCCGGACCCGCTGGCCCACCCGTTGGTCAACCCGAACTACCTCGGCGACCGCAGCGACGAGGACCGCCTGGTCCAGGGTGTGCGCCTGGCCAGGGAGATCATGGGGGCGAAGGCGTTCCACGACTGGAACAAGGACGAGCTGTCGCCCGGTCCGGCCGTGGACGACGACGCGGCGCTGCGCGAGTTCGTGCGCCGCACGGCGGACTCCTACCACCACCAGGCCGGGTCCTGCCGGATGGGTGTCGACGACCTGTCCGTCGTGGACCCGTCGCTGCGGGTGCACGGCGTCGCCGGGCTGCGGGTGGTGGACGCGAGCGTCATGCCCGCGGTGCCGTCCGGCAACCCGCACACGGCCATCGCGGCCATCGCCGAACGAGCGGCGGACCTGGTCACCGGTGCGGTGGTCCACTGAGGAGGAGACGGATGCACTGGTCACATGTCGGCCTGAACTGTCGTGACCCGAGGGTGACCGAGGAGTTCTACACCCGCTGGTTCGGGTTCACCCGGGCACGGACGATCCCCCTGGCGGACGGTGAGATCAGATTCCTGCGCAACGGCGACGCCTACCTGGAGCTGTTCCCGGCCCAGGGCGA
The DNA here is from genome assembly GCA_035273045.1 of Pseudonocardiaceae bacterium. GTDB lineage: Bacteria > Actinomycetota > Actinomycetes > Mycobacteriales > Pseudonocardiaceae > DATEPR01. Next base: position 1,881 of record DATEPR010000308.1, read on the forward strand.
CGGCACGCCGAACACCCAGGACGGCCCCCCGACGGCCGGCACCGTGCGACACGTCGCCTTCCAGACCGACGACATCGACCGGCTGCTCGACCGGATGGGCGGTGCCGCGGACGTCACGCTCGGCCCGCTGGACTTCAGCGACTTCATCGACGGCTGGCGGACCGTGTGGCTGCACGACCCGGACGGCGTGGTGGTCGAGGTGAGCCAGGGCTACCGGGACGCCGCCGTGGACGGCAGGCCGGTATGACCGCGAGTACCGCGCTGGTGCTCGACCCGGAGCACCGGCCACCCTGCGACCTGCTCGACGTGCTGGTCGCGGAGTGCGAGACGGTCGAGATCACCACCCCGCTCGCCCTGCTGTCCACACTGGACTCCATGACCCTGCCGGTGGACGTGCTGCTCGCGTCGGCGAAGATCCCGCTGGAGACGATCCGCTCGGTGCGGGACACCGCGGCCGGTGGCGGTCCGGCACCGTCGGTGGTGGTCTACACCGAGCGGGACTTCGGTTCGCTGGAGCGGCATGTGCGCTTCGGCTACGACTACCTGGTGCCGCCGTTCCTGCCCGGGCTGGTGGCCACCCGGCTGCGCACCTGCCGCGAGCGCGCGAACCTGGCGCGCGAGGCCGATCTCGTCGAGCTCAGCAGCACCGAGCGGGAGTTACAGATCGGCCGGGAGATCCAGCAGGGCTTCCTGCCGGAGTCGATGCCGGCCACCGATGGCTGGGACATCAGCGTCCGGTTCCACCCGGCCCGGCAGGTGGCCGGCGACTTCTACGACATCTTCGACCTGGTCAGCAGCCGCCGGCTGGCGCTGATCGTGGCGGACGTGTGCGACAAGGGTGTCGGCGCCGCGCTGTTCATGGCGCTCATCCGCAGCCTGCTGCGGTACTCCGCGGAACACAGCGGATTGCAGAGCCTGCTCATCAGCCACCGGGGCATCCCGATGGCCGGCGCCACTCCGCTGATGGACGCGGTGAGCGGCACCAACGACTACCTGACCCGCAACCACCTGCGGCAGGCGTACTTCGCCACCATGTTCTTCGGCGTGCTGGATCCGGCCACCGGCAAGATGCTCTACGTCAACGGCGGCCACAACCCGCCGCTGCTGATGCGGGCCGGCGGCGGGGCGCCGGAGGTGCTGGGGCCGACCGGCCCGGCGGTCGGCGTGCTGCCCGGAGCCGACTTCGCGATGCGGGACATCGAGCTCGGCGTCGGCGACTCGCTGTTCGTCTACACCGACGGGGTGACCGAGGCACGTGACATCTCCGGTGGCTTCCTCGGCAACGCCCGGCTACAGGAGGCGCTGACCGCACCGGCCGGGTCGGCGGACGAACTGGTCGGCCGGGTCGAGGAACTGCTGCGCGGGCACACCGGTGACGCCGAGCAGAACGACGACATCACGATGCTCGCCATACACCGGAGGAGGTGACGGCGTTGGCGGAGATCATCGCCATGCACTCCTACCGTGGTGGCACCGGGAAATCGGTCATCGCGGCCAACGTGGCGGTGCTGATGGCGCAGCGCGGCTACCGCGTCGCCCTCGTGGACGCCGACATGCAGTCGCCCGCGCTGAGCGTGCTGCTGACCGTCAGCGAGGCCATCAAGTGTCATGCGTTGGCCGACTTCCTGTTGGGCCGTTGCGAGATCGCCGACGCGGTGTGCGAGGTCACGGTCGCCGGCACGGCCGGCAAGCTCTTCCTGGTGCCGGCCCGCTCGGGGGTCACTGCCATCGACGAGATCATGATGCGCGGCTACGACGTCGGCCTGCTCCGGGAGGGTTTCGAGCAGCTCGTCGCGTGCCTCGACCTGGACCTGCTGGTGGTGGACACGCACGCCGGCATCAACAACGAGACCGCGACCTCGGTCGGCGTCGCCGACCAACTGATGATCGTCACCAGGCCGGACCGGTTGGACCTGACCGGCGCCGGGGAGTCCATCGCGCTGGCCAACCGGCTCAACTGTCCACGCCGGGCGGTGGTGGTGAACCTGGCGCCGGAGGCCGAGATGCCGGCGCGGATCCGGGCCGACGTCGAGTCGTTGTACGGCACCAAGATCACCGCTGTGGTGCCGTACGCCCCGGAAATGGCGTCGCTGGCCGGTGAACGGCTGCTGGTGACCGCCCACCCCGACCACTGCCTGGTCGACCAGTACCAGCAGATCATCGACGCGATCGTGCGTTACTCGCGCAACCTGACCGAGCGGGGCCGTGCCGGCTGACGAGTGTGGTGTGGACAGTGCGGGGCACGTTCGCCGCGCCATGTGGTCGCGCCGGTCCAGTGCACGTAGTCACCCGGCGACCGAGTCGGCAGATGACGCAGTGCCGGCAGGCGGTTGGACGCGCGTCGCGGTGTCTAGCATCGTCGGGCCTGTACGTTCGGCGAAGCCGCGCGAAGCCATGGTTCATCGACGCTACCGACGACCGTCAGAGGAGAGGATTCCGTTGGCAGACTCCAGGAATGGCCGGGTTTGGCTGATAACGGGAACATCGAGCGGGTTTGGCCGCGCCTTCGCGGAGGCGGTCATCGCGCACGGCGACAGCGTCCTTGCCGCGGTCACGCAGCCGGAGAAGAACGCCGATCTGGCCGAGGCCGCGCCCGATCGGTTCCGCGCGGTCAAGGTGGACGTGACCAATCCGGAACAGGTGCACGACGCCGTGCGGGCCGCGGTGGAGACCTTCGGCCGGATAGACGTGGTGGTCAACAACGCGGGCTACGGACTGTTCGCCGGCGTCGAGGAGGCGTCCGACGAGCAGATCCGGCGCCAGTTCGAGGTCAACGTGTTCGGCCTCTTCTCGGTGACCAGGGCGGCCCTGCCGGTGCTGCGCCGCCAGCACTCCGGGCACATCATCATGATGTCGTCCTTCGCCGGTGTCGTCGGCGCGCCCGGCCTGGCCTGGTATGACGCCACCAAGTTCGCGGTGGAGGGCTTCTCCGAGGCACTGGCCGCCGAAGCCGAGCCCATCGGCGTCAAGGTGACGATCGTGGAACCCGGCAACTTCCGGACCAACTGGATGGGCTCGTCCATGGACAAGGCCAAGCCGATCGCCGACTACTCGACGTCGATCGACTACGTCCGGAACATCTTCGACGACCTGAACGGCAGCCAGCCCGGTGACCCGGCGAAGGCCGCCCAGGCGTTGATCCGCATCGTGGAGGAGGAAAAGCCGCCGCTGCGGCTGGTCCTGGGTGCGGACGCCCTTGAGGCGATCAGGGACAAGCTGGAAAACCAGCTCGCGGAGCACAAGGACTGGATGGAGATCACCCTGAACGTCGGCTTCGAGGAAGCGTGACCGGGCGACAGAGGAGCGTTTGTGATGACCGGCGAACCGGACACATTTGACTACATCGTCGTAGGCGCGGGCGCGGCGGGGTGCGTGGTGGCGAACCGGCTGAGCGCCGTTCCCGACCAGAGCGTGCTGCTGCTGGAGGCCGGGGGCTCGGACGAGTTCTTCGCCCAGACGAGGTTCACGGATCTTGAGTCGCTGTTCGCCTTGTGGGGACCCGAGACCGACTGGGGGTTCACCACGGAACCCGTCCGTGGGCTCAACGGGCGCAGCATCCCGATCACCCAGGGCAAGGTCCTGGGCGGGGGGAGCTCCACCAACGGCCGCACCTACGTCCGCGGCAACCGCCGGAACTACGACAGTTGGGCGGCCGCCGGCAACGAGGGGTGGGGCTACCGCGACGTGCTCCCCTACTTCAAGAAGAGCGAGAACTACGCCGGCGGCGCCGACGAGTACCACGGAGCGGACGGCCCGCTGCCGCTGGTCGACCTGCCGGAGCCGACGCCGATCGCGCAGGCGTTCGTCCGCAGCGCGGTCAGCGCCGGATACAAGGGGCCGGCGGACGTCAACGCGGCGGAGCAGGACAATGTGGTCAGCTACTCGCAGTCGGCCACCCTGCTGCCCGAACTGGCCCGCGCGAGCGCCGCGGGCGCCTTCGTTCACCCGATCATGGACAGGCCCAACTTCACCCTCCGGACCCGTGCCATGACGACCAGGATCGTGATGGCGGGGAAGCGGGCGGTCGGGGTGGAGTACCAGGACGAGAACGGGACGCCGCAGCGGGTGCGGGCGGCGCGCGAGGTGATCGTCAGCGCTGGGGCGTTCAACACCCCGAAACTGCTGATGCTGTCCGGCATCGGACCCGCGGACCAGTTGCGGTCCCACGGCATCGACGTGGTGGCGGACCTGCCGGGCGTCGGGAACAACCTGCAGGACCACATTCTGGTGCGGCTGGTCTGGCATCTGACCCAGAAGCAGCCGCAGCTCATCCTGCTGTCCGAGGTGAACCTGTTCGCGTACTCCAACGGTGAGGTCCTGGACGACACTCCTCCTGATCTGGAGTTCCAGTTCGCGCCGTTCTTCTTCCCCGAGTACGGCCCGATCGACGCCGGCATCACGCTGGTGCCGACCCTGTCGCAGCCGGTGAGTCGGGGCACGGTGCGGCTTCGTTCGGCCGACCCGTTCGCGGACCCGGTGATCCAGCCCGACTACCTGTCCGACGAGAGCGAGATCGACGTGCTGCTCCGCGGCATGGAGATCGGCCGGGAACTGATGGCTAGCCCCTTCCTGGACGACATGCGCGGCGCGGAGGTGGCACCGGGTGCGGGCGTCACGAGCCGAGCCGAACTCACCAGGTACATCAGGGACACCGCCTTCACCGTATGGCACCCGTCGTGCACCGCCCGGATGGGCGACGACGACATGGCCGTGGTCGACGCCCAGCTCCGGGTGCACGGAATGGACGGGCTGCGGGTCATCGACTGTTCGGTGATGCCGAACATCGTCAACGCGAACCTGCACGCCACGGTTCTCATGATCGGCGAGAAGGGCGCTGACCTGGTGCTCTCGTCCGCCGGAACGGGCTGACGTGCCGACCTGACGAAGTGCCGGCCGGCCCGGATTTCCGGCTTGCCGAGTCGCGGGAGACGTATACCGTCAAGGGAACCAGGACGGCGGCACGCCCGCGCTCCGCGCGTCAGGCGTACGACAAGCTGAGGGAGAGCGATGAAGATCGGAGTGATTGGAGCCGGCCGGATCGGCGGGAACGCGGCGAAGCTGTTCGCGGCGGCCGGACACACCGTCCTCCTTTCGTTCAGCAGGCAACCGGAGCGGCTGCACGCGCTGGCCGATTCGATCGGAGAGAACGCGACTGTCGGCTCCGTCCGGGAGGCCGCCGAGTTCGGTGAGGTCGTGTTCTTCTCCGTGGGGTGGTCCCTGATCCCCTCGGTTCTGGACGACGCCGGTTCGCTGGCCGGGCGGATCGTGATCGACACGACGAACCAGTTCGGCCGCGGCGCCGACGAGCCCGCGAAGGCGGGGCTCACCGCCGCCCAGTTCAATCAGCGCCGGATGCCCGGCGCCAGCCTGGTCAAGGCATTCAACACACTCACCTCGGGGTTCCAGGCCGCGGAGGCGGGCCGGCCACTGGACAAGCGAGTCGTGCTGTTCCTGTGCGGGGACGATCAGGCAGCCAAGGACGTGGTGTCGCGGCTCATCTCGGACGCCGGTTTCGCGCCCGCGGACCTGGGTGGGCTCGCCGATGCCGCGCCGATGGAGGCGCCGCGCCGGAAGGGTGCCGTGTACGGAGAGGAATACCGGCCCGCCGAGGCGGAAAAGGTGATCGCGGCGCTACGGGCCGGGCAGCCCATTCCGCCCACCCCGCGGTACGACGACTCGGGATGGTGACCAGCGCGGGCCGGAATTCGACGCCGACCTGACAGAGTAGGACTCCGTACCGCACCAAGTACGGCGCCAATCAGGCAGTCGCATTGTCTCGGCTCGCCACTGGCGCGACAGTTCGGCAGAGACCTTGCGGCACCCGGTTGGCCCGCGCCCGAGCAGCCGGTACGTATAAGGAGGACACCGATGCAGTGCGTTCAGCAAAGCGCCATCGATTTGGCGCGGTGCGACGAAGATACCGAGCAGCGACCTGGATCACCGCAGTGGAGTCCGCGGCTGTGGGGAATGTTGATGGTCCTGTGCGGCGCGCTGTTCCTGGACGCGCTCGACGTCTCGATGATGGGGATCGCGCTGCCGGCCATGCAGTCACCGCTGCACATGGACACCGCGTCACTGCAGTGGCTGGTGAGCAGTTACGTCATCGGTTTCGGCGCCGTGTTGCTGGTCGGCGGGCGGGCCGCGGACCAGTTCGGGCGGCGCCGGATGCTGCTGGCCGGACTGGCGGTCTTCGGGATTTGCTCGCTGATCAGCGGCCTGCTCGACAACGGGTCGCTCATCATCGTCGTGCGTTTCATCAAGGGCATGGCCGCGGCGTTCACCGCGCCGGCCGGGCTGTCGTTGCTGACCACCACGTTCCCCGAGGGGCCTATGCGGAACAAGGCGATCAGCGTGTACACGGCGTTCGGTGCGAGTGGCTTCTCGCTCGGACTCGTCTTCTCCGGCCTGCTCACCGAGATCAGCTGGCGCTGGGCGCTGCTGTTCCCGGCACCGGTGACCCTGCTGGTGCTGATCGGCGGGATCGCGCTGGTGCCCAGGCAACAGAGCGGCGCCGGGGAGCGGCGCCGGCTCGACGTGCCAGGTGCCGTCCTGGTCACCGCCGCCATGGTGCTGCTGGTGTACACGGTGACGTCCGCGCAGGCGGCCGGCTGGGCGTCGGCACGGACGATCAGCCTGTTCGCGGCCGTGGTGGTGCTGCTGGCGGCGTTCGTCCTCCGGGAGCTGCGGACCAGCGACCCGCTGTTGCGGTTCGGGATCTTCCGTTCCGGCACGCTCACCCGGGCGAGCCTCGGCGGCATCGTCCTTTCCGGCACCTACTGGTCGTTCCAGTTCATGCTGACGCTCTACCTCCAGTCGGCGAACGGCTGGTCGGCCATTTCCACGGCGCTCGCGTTCCTGCCGGGCGGCGTCATCGTGGCGATCCTGTCGTTCCGGATCGGCAACATCATCAACCGGCTCGGTCCCGGTCGCACCACCCTGATCGCCTTCGTCTGCCTCATCGCGGCGTACGCGGGATTCCTCCGTATCGGTCCGACGCCGGACTTCACCGGGGTGATCCTGCCCGCGATGCTGCTCATCGGCATCGCGTTCGGCCTGTCCTTCTCCGCGCTGAACGTGGCGGCCACCGCGGGCGTCGACCCGGCGGAGCAGGGTCTGGCGGCGGGCATCTTCCAGACCTCGTTCCAGGTCGGCGGTGCGGTCGTGCTCGCGGTCGTGACCGCGGTGGTCACCGCGGGCGGCGCCACCGTGTCGGCATCGCCGGCGGCCACGGTCGACGCATACCGTCCGGCGTTGGTGCTCATCACGGTCATCGCGGCCCTTGGCATCGCGCTGGCCGCCGACGGCCTGCGCCGGCCGCGGCTGTCCAGTCAACCGGCGTGACCCGTCCGTCATTCAGGAAGGGAGAAATCCCGTGGCAGACTCCCCATACGACCGGCTCCCCACCGTGCCGTCGTTCGGACTGCACAGTGCGGACGTGGCCGACGGGCAGCGGCTACCGCTCACCGCACACAGCGCGATCTTCGGATTCCCCGGCGGAGCCGACACCTCACCGCAGCTGAGCTGGTCCGGATTCCCGGCACAGACGCAGAGCTTCGTGGTGACGATGTTCGACCCCGACGCGCCCACGCCGAGCGGCTTCTGGCACTGGGTCGTCGCCGATATTCCGGCGGACGTGACCAGCCTGCCGGCCGGGGCGGGCGACGGCGACACGGCCCTGCCGGCCGGCGCCTTCCACCTCCCCAACGACGCGCGGGCGCCACGGTATGTCGGCGCCGCTCCGCCTCCCGGTACCGGCCGGCATCGCTACCTGATCGCCGTCCACGCGATCGACGCTCCGTCAGTCGTCGACCTGGGCGTCCAGCGTGACGGGACACCCGCGGCGCTGAGCTACTTCACGTTGGCGAAGACGTTGGCCCGGGCCGTCATCGAGCCGTGGGCGGACGCCGACTCCAGCGACTGACCGGCCCGACGTTGTCACGGATCGGCCCGTGCGCCCTTGGCACGGGCCGATCCGCACTGCCCGGCTCCGAGCCACAACGGCCCGGAGCCGGGCTCTGTGTGCCGCCGTACCGCATCTTGCCGAAGTCCGGAGCGGCTTGTTGACCGCGGTGACCGTGCCACCGCATGGTCGGTCGTGTGAGCGGAGGCAGTCTGGTGACCCCCTTTGCCGTTGCCGACGGGAAGCTGTTCATCGACGGCGGCTGGCACGACGCCGCGGACGGTCGCACCGCCCCGACCCTGAATCCGGCCGACGGGCGCGAGATCGCACAGGTCGCGCAGGCGACCGGCACCGACGTGGACAACGCGGTGGCCGCGGCGCGCCGGGCGTTCGACGACGGCCCGTGGCGGACCATGAACGTGCACGAGCGGGCCAGGCTACTGTCCACCGTGGCCGATCTGATCGAGCGCGACGCCGGCGAGATCGGCTACCTCGAAACGATCGACATGGGCAAACCGATCACCTGTTCGGTGAACGTGGACGTGCCGATCGCGGCCCAGATCTTCCGCTACCTGGCCGGCGCCGCGACCCGGATGGACGGTGCCACCCGGCAAGGTGCCCCGTCGACGCTGAACTACACGCTGCGGGAACCGGTCGGCGTGGTCGTCGCGATCAGCCCGTTCAACTTCCCGCTGCTGCTGTCCCTGACCAAGATCGTGCCGGCACTGGCGGCCGGGAACACCGTGGTGCACAAGCCGTCACTGAGCACGCCGCTGTCCGCCCTGAAGATGGCCGCGCTGTTCGCCGAGGCCGGCTTCCCCAACGGCGTGGTCAACGTGCTGACCGGTCCCGGCGCGGAGCTGGGTGAGGCACTGGTCCGGCACCCCGGCGTGGACAAGATCGCGTTCACCGGCTCGACCGAGGTCGGCAAGTCGATCATCCGCAACGCCGCGGAGACGCTGAAGAAGACCACGATGGAGCTGGGCGGCAAGAGCCCGAACATCATCTTCGACGACGCGGACGTCCCGTCCGCCGTGCGGCACGCGTTCGGCGGCATCTTCTACAACAAGGGCGAGATCTGCACGGCGGGCTCCCGGCTGCTGGTGCAGCGCGGCGTGCACGACCAGGTGCTGGAGGCGCTGGTCGGTGCCGCGGAGAGCACACCGCCCGGTGACCCGCTCGACCCCGACACGTTCATCGGGCCGCTGGCCCACCGTGGCCAGTTCGCGAAGGTCTCGTCCTATGTGGAGATCGGCAGGAGCGAGGGCGCGCGGCTGTGCTGCGGCGGCGAGCGGTACCGCCCGGCGGACGGCCCGGACGGCGGCCTGTACTACCTGCCGACGATCTTCGCCGACGTGGACAACAGGATGAAGATCGCCCAGGAGGAGATCTTCGGCCCGGTGCTGTGCGTCATTCCGTTCGACGACGAGGCAGAGGCCGTGGAGATCGCCAACGACACCCCGTACGGCCTGGCGTCCGGCGTGCACACCACGAACGTCAAGCGGGCGCACCGGGTGGCGCGGGCGCTGCGGGCCGGCACGGTGTGGATCAACACCTACAACCAGTTCGACACCACGACGCCGTTCGGCGGGTACAAGGCGTCCGGCTTCGGCCGGGAGGGCGGACCGGAAGTGATGGACAACTACAGCCAGATCAAGTCGGTGTGGGTGGATCTGTCATGAGGGTGGCTGTCATCGGTTCCGGCCGGATCGGCGGCGGGCTCGCCCGGCTGCTGGTCCGCGCCGGCCACACGGTGTTCGTCGCGAACTCCCGCGGCCCGGAGTCCCTGGCCGGGCTGGTGTCCCTGCTGGGGCCGTCGGCGTCGGCGCGGTCGGCGGTGGACGCCGCCCGGTCGGCCCAGGTGGTCGTGCTGGCCGTGCCGGCATCCGTGGCCGGCGACCTGTTCCCGGCGGACGCGGTGACCGGCAAGATCCTGGTGGACGCGACGAACCAGGTCCGGTCCGGCGGTTCGCCCACCTCGTCGGAGCGACTGGCCGCGCGGTACCCGAACGCGTCGGTGGTGAAGTCCCTCAACACCATGCGCCACGACGTGCTGGTCGCCGCGGCCGGGCGGACCGGGCAGCCGCCACTGGCGCATTTCGTCGCCAGTGACGACGAGGACGCCAAGCAGACCGTGGCGAGCCTGGTCGAGTCGTTGGGCTTCGCCGTCGTCGACACCGGCGACCTGCACACCGGCAGCCTGCTCCAGCAACCGGGCGGCCTGCTGTTCGACATCGAGCTCACGGCCGAGGAGGCCACCGACCGCCTCGCCGCGGCACACGTGAGGAACTGACCATGGAGATTTCCCACACTGTCAACGGAGAGCCCCACACCACCGAGGTGGACGGCGGCGCGTTGCTGGTCGACCACCTGCGGGACGACCTCGGACTCACCGGCGCCAAAGTGGGCTGTGACACCGGCCAGTGCGGTGCGTGCGTGGTCCGCATGAACGGCCGGTCCGTCAAGAGCTGCCTGGTGTTGGTCGCGCAGACCGACGGCGCCGAGATCGAGACCATCGAGGCCGGCACGGAACTCTCCCCGCTGCAGGAGGCCATGGTGGCCGAGCACGCCACCCAGTGCGGGTTCTGCACGCCGGGGATGGTCATGGCGCTCGCCGACCTCCTGGAACACGAGGACGACGACCCGTCGGAGCAACAGATCCGTGCCTGGCTGACCGGAAACCTGTGCCGCTGCACCGGTTACCACAGCGTGGTCCGCAGCGTCCAGCGCACGGCCGGCTCCGGGAAGGGAGCGGCGACATGAACGGACAGTCGTTCGGCTCGGCGATGACCGCCAAGGAGGACCCCGCTCTGGTGCGCGGTGCGGCACAGTACGTCGCCGACGTCAGTCTCCCGCACATGGCGCACATGGCCCTGCTCGGCAGCCCGCACGCCCACGCGATCGTCAAGGACGTCGACACCAGCGCGGCCGAGGCGATGCCCGGCGTGCTGAAGGTGCTCACCGGCGCGGAACTGGCCGACCAGATGATGCCGCTGCCGTGCATCTGGATTCCGGGTGGCGTGGAAAGCCACTTCCCGCCGCACCCGTACGGCGTGCCCGGCGCCCGACCGGTGCTGGCCACCGACCGGGTGCGGCACGTCGGCGACCCGGTGGCCGCCGTCGTCGCCGAGACCCGCAGGCAGGCACACGCCGCGTTGGCCGCCGTCAAGGTCGACTACCAGCCGCTGCCCGTGGTGACGACCGCGAAGGAGGCGCTCGCCGAGGGCGCGCCGCGACTGCACGACGCGGTGCCGGACAACCTCAACGCCTACTGGACCTGCGGCGACCGGGAGGCGACCGACGCGGCCATCGCGTCCGCCGACGTGGTGGTGGAACTGGACCTGGTCAACCAGCGCACGATCAACAGCCCGATGGAGCCACGCGCCGCCGTCGGCGCGTACGACCAGACGACCGGCGAGTACACCCTGTGGACCACCAGCCAGTCGCCGCACAACCACCGGTTCCTGCTGGCCGGCCTGGTGCTGGGCATCCCGTTCACCAAGCTGCGGGTGATCTCGCCGACGATCGGCGGCAGCTTCGGCACCAAGGGCTACCTGTACCCGGACATGCCGCTGGTGCTGTACCTGGCCCGGGAACTGGGCCGGCCGGTCAAGTGGGTGGACACCAGGGCCGGACTGATGACGTCCACCGTGCAGGGGCGCGACCAGGTCCAGCACGTGACGCTGGCCGGCACCCGCGACGGCCGGATCACCGCGCTGCGCGCGACCAGCTACGCCAACCTCGGCGGCTACCCGTCGACCATCGGGCCGGGCGTGGCCACCGCGCTGATGGGCCGCAGCATCACCGGCATGTACGCCATCCCGGCGGCCTTCTGCGAGGTCTACGCCGCGTTCACGAACACGGTTCCGCTGGGCGCGCAGCGGGGTTCCGGCCGGGCCGAGGCGATGTTCGCGCTGGAGCGGATCGTCGACACGTACGCCCGCCGGATCGGCCGCGACCCGGCCGACGTGCGCCGCCAGAACCTGGTGCCCGCGGACGCCTTCCCGTACGACAACGGGCTCGGGTGGACGTACGACTCCGGCGACTACCGGGCCGCGCTGGACCTGGCGCTGGACAAGGCCGGCTACCCGTCGGTCGACGCGGAGAAGGCCGCCGCCCGCGCCCGGGGCAAGCGGCTCGGCGTCGGCATCGGCGCGTACGTGGCGATCTGCGGTGTCGGCCCGTCCACCCGGATGTCCCAGGAGGGGATGCTCGGCGGCACGTGGGAGAGCGCCAACGTGCGGATGCACCCCACCGGCGACGTCACGGTCACGATCGGCTCGGCGTCCACCGGGCAGAGCCACGAGACCACGTTCGCCCAGATCGTCGTGGACGAACTGGGCGTGGACGCCGGGGCCGTGGAGGTGCTGCACTCGGACACCCTCAAGGCGCCGTACGGCCAGGGCACCTACGGCAGCCGCTCGTTCAGCGTCGGCGGGCCGGCCGTGCACCAGGCGGTGCTGAAGATCAAGGACAAGATCGTGACCATGGCCGCGCACATGTTCGGCGTGGCCAAGTCGGACGTGGTGTTCGACGCCGGGAAGGTGTACCCGCGCGGCGACGGCGACAACGTCAAGTCCGTGCAGGACATGGCGATGGCGCTGTGGTACGGCTGGAACCTGCCGCCGGGCCTGGAACCGGCGCTGGACGAGACCGTCCACTTCGACCCGCCCGACTTCAACTACCCGTTCGGCGCGCACGTCGCGTTCGTGGAGATCGACGAGGAGACCGGCGAACTGGACGTGGTCCGGTACGTCGCGGTCAACGACTCCGGCACGATCGGCAACCCGCTGGTGGTCGACGGCCAGATCGAGGGCAGCATCCTGCACGGCCTCGGCCAGGTGCTGATGGAGGCCGCGGTGTACGACGACCAGGGTCACCTGACCAGCTCCAACCTGCTCACCTACGCGCTGCCGAAGGCCACCGACGCGCCGTTCTTCGAGCTGTTCCGCACGGTCACGCCGACGCCGCACAACTCGCTGGGCGCCAAGGGCGCCGGTGAGATCGCCACCGTGCCGGTGGCCGCCGCGGTGGCGAACGCGGTCTGTGACGCGGTGGCCGATCTCGGCGTCCGGCACGTCGACATGCCGATCACGGCGGAGAAGCTGTGGCGGATCCTGAACAGGGAGGAGGCAGGCGCGTGATTCCGCAACCCGTCGACTACGCGGCGCCCCGGACGGTCGTCGAGGCGGTCTCCGTGCTGGCGGCGAACCAGGACGCGCGGCCGCTGGCCGGCGGCCAGTGCCTGCTGGCCGGCCTGCAGACCGGCGACGAGACCGCCGGTGTCCTGGTGGACCTGCGCCGGATACCCGGCCTGCGCGGCATCCGGTCCACTCCGGACGGTGGTCTGGAGGTGGGCGCGATGACCACGTTGTACGAACTCGCGACCGATCCGGTGGTCCGTAGCATGGTGCCGGCGCTGGCCGAGGCGGCCGGCGCGGTCGGCGACCCGCCGATCCGCAACCGGGCCACGATCGGCGGCAACCTCGCGCCCTCGCACGGCGGAACCGACCTGCCGGCGGTGGCACTGGCGCTGGACGCCCACGTGCGCCTGGCCGTGCCGGGCGGCGAACGCGACCTGAGCTTCGCGGAGTACGTGCTGTCCGAACGGGCGCCCAGGGTGATCACCGCCGTGTCGGTGCCCGCGCGGGCACCGCACAGCCGGAGCGCGTTCGAGAAGTTGGCGCAGCAGGCCGTCACCCTGCCGGTGACCGCGGTCTGTGTCGAGTTGACCGTCCAGGGGAACATCGTGGCGGCGCGGGTCGCCCGTACCGGTCCGAACCAACTGCCCGTCCGGCTGGACCAGGTCGAGGAGGCGCTGATCGGCACGGACGGCGACCGGGCGACCGTGCTGGCCGCGTTCGCGGACCTGCCCAGCGAGCCGTTCGAGGGCATGTCCGGTTACTCCGCCGAGTACGTCCGGCACGTGACGGGTGTGCTCACCAGCCGTGCCGTGCGGCGCATCATGTCGGGGGAGTGGGCGACATGACGACCGTCTCCGCGGGACCACAGCACGAGTCCTCCATGGACACTGAGGGCCTGCTGCGCGGCGTCGAGTTGTTCGAGGGCCTGACCGACGAGCAGTACGCCTGGCTGGCGTCGGTCACCGAGCGGTGCCCACTGGCCGACGGCGAGGAGTTGTTCCACGACGGCGATCTCGGCACGCATTTCTACGTGCTGGTCGCCGGCGAGCTGGTGATCACCAAGATGGTCGACGGCCGGGAGGAGATGCTGACCCGGCACTCCACCCGGCCGCAGGCCATCGACCAGCACGACGGCAAGCCGACCGAGGCACACAGGTTCACCGGCGAACTGCCGCTGCTGACCAACGGCGGCCACATCGCCACGGCCACCGCCGCCGGTCCCACGCTCGTCTTCGCCTACGACAGGGACCACTTCTTCGAGATGCTCACCCGGCTGCCGAGCATGGCGAACATGCTGCTGCCGGTGCTGGCGTGGCGGATCAAGTCGTCCGAACAGCAGGCCCGCAGCCGCGCCACGATCGCGGCGCTCGGCACGCTGGCCGCCGGTCTCGCGCACGAGTTGAACAACCCGGCCGCGGCCGTCGCGAGGGCGGCCGAGCTGTTGTGCCCGGTGATCGACCGGCTCGACCACACCGCCCAGGACTGGGGCCGGGACGCCGACGCCGCCGAGCGGCAGGCACTGCGCACCACCATCGGCGAGGCCCTGCGGGCGGTTCCGGTGGAGAGCGATCCGCTGACGACCGCCGACGCCGAGGACGAGATCACCGACTGGGCACTGGAGGTGGGCGCGGAGAACGCCGACCAGCTCGCCGGTGCGCTGGCCGGTCGTGGCCTCACGGTCGACTGGCTGCGGGCCACCACGGCGGCGATCGGCGAGCAGCGGCTGCCCAGGGCGCTGGACTATCTGGCCACCGTGCTGGAGGCCCGTCTGCTCACCGGCGAGGTGCGCACCGCGGGCGAACGCATCAGCTCGATCGTGGCCACCACCAAGGAGTACACGAACCTGGACCGTGCCCCCCGGCAGCCGGTGGCGGTGAACGACTGCCTGGAGGCCACGCTGACCGTGCTCGGCCCCAAACTGGACGGCGTCAAGGTGGTGCGCGCGTACTCGCCGAGCGTGCCGCGGATCATGGCCTACCAGTCCGAACTCAACCAAGTGTGGACGAACCTGATCGACAACGCTGTCGACGCGATGAACGGGAAAGGTACGCTCGGGCTGCGCACGTGCGTGGAGAACCACTCGGTCGTCGTCGAGATATCGGACACCGGAATCGGCATTCCGGAGGAAATCCAGTCCAGGATATTCGAACCGTTCTACACCACGAAGGACGTCGGCAAGGGAACCGGCCTCGGGCTGCACCTGTCCTACCGAATCGTGACGCAGCGGCACCATGGCTCCATCACCGTGCGCTCCCTGCCCGGTGACACCCGCGTGATCGTCCGTATTCCAGTGGAGGAGAAACCGTGACGCAGGCCTACGACACCACCAAACTCAACCCCGCCTTCGTGCGCCAGCTCGACGCCCTGGCCGACGGCGACATCGACGAGATCATGGCGAACTACGAACCGGACGCGCAACTGCTGCGCTTCGACGGCATCGCCAGGGGCGCCGCGGAAGTGCGCGAGGCGCTGTCGGGTTACCTGAGCCTCAAGCCCGAACTCGTGGAACTCACCGAGTACGCGGAGACCGACGACACGATCTTCTACCGCGCCGTGATGAACCTGGCCGGCGCTCCGGAGCGGGCAGTCGGCACGTTGGTGCTGC
>DATEPR010000309.1:0-4715 GCA_035273045.1 Pseudonocardiaceae bacterium
GACCCGCCGGCGGTCTCCAGTTGGCCGGATTGGCGAGGATGTCGCTGCTCACCACGTGCCTCCCTGCGTGCGCCCGGTCTCGTTCACCGCGTGCCTCCGGATGCCGTGCGGGCACGGGCCGCGCCGACCCGGCACAGCTCCAGCCACACCTCGGGGAAGCCGGCCTGCTGCCCGGCCACCACGACGCCCCAGCCCGCCTCGCGCAACAGTTCCGCGCTGTCGTTGGGATCGGTCGCCGGAGAGTCGCCGGAGCCGGCCCAGGTGTTCACGTCCAGCAGCACGGCGAGGCTGCGCGCCCGGCGGGACCGCGCCCTGGCCAGTTCGGCCGCGTCCGTGGTGGTCACCGCGCCGAGAATGGCGATCAGCTCGTGCCCGGCACCCGGGTCGACGCCGTAGGTCATGTCACCGCGGTGGGTCTGCTGGAGCATCGCCAACTCGTCCAGCACCACGTCGTCGCTGTATCCGGTCTCCGCGTTGTCGCCGACCAGCACCTGGCCGTCCTCGGCGACCAGCCGCACCTGCTGCCCGCAGCGGTGCAGGTGCAGGCAGATGCTGCCGCACAGGCTCACCGCCCACTCCAGGCTGGCCGCGGGGCCGCGACCGCGGTGCGCGGCGATCCTGCGGTCCAGCAGCACGGTGGTCCCGCCGCGCCACGGCCGCTCCTCCACCCGCACCATCAGCTCGTCCCGGCGGGCCGTGGACCGCCAGTGCACCCGGCGCAGGTCGTCACCCTGCCGGTACTGCCGGACGACCGCGTCGTCCTCGCCCTGCCCGGACCGCAGCCGCACCGAACCGTCGTCACCGATGCCGGTGCCCGACCCGCCGGGCAGGCCGAACAGCGGCACCGTCCTGGGCACCACCACGATCCGGCTCTGCCCGGCCAGTTCCCGCTCGAACTCGGCCAGCCCGAACGGGTCGGTGATCCTGGCCCGCAGCGGTCCCAACTGGTGCACGCCCCGCATGATCGGGTGCACCCGGTAGCCGAGCCGGGCGATGCCGCGGCGGCGCAGCCGTTCGACCACGAACCGGGGCTTGCCACCCAGCGTGTAGGGCACGCCGTCCTCCAGCAGCAGCCCGCCGGCCGGCACCCTGCCGTGCGCGTGCACCTCAAGCACCACGTCCGAGTCGTCGCCGGCGGGCACCCTGGGCGGCAGCAGGAGCCGCCGGGCGGACAGGCCGACCCGCGCGCTCGCGGCCAGCGCCGCGGACAGCAGCGGCAGCACCACCACGAACGCGGCGACCCGTAACAGGTCCCGCTCGTTGAGCACCGCCGCGCACAGCGCGGCGGCGACACCGGCGGCGAGCAGGCACCGGCCTCGGGTGGTCAGGCCGGACAGCGCACCACGCATGGCTTACCTCGCCCAGGTCAGCGGGGGTTCCGCGGCGGCCACGCCGTTGCGGCCGCCGGGTCGAGCGCGCCGTGCGGCACGGGTACCCGTTGCAGCAGGGCCCGCACCAGTTCCGGTGCGGACCTGCGGGCCGCCTGTGCCTCGGCGGAGAGCACCAGCCGGTGCGCCAGCACCGGGATGGCGATGGCGTGGATGTCGTCGGGCACCACGAAATCGCGCCCGGACAGCGCGGCCTGAGCGCGGGCCGCGCGCACCAGGTGCAGCGTCGACCTCGGCGACGCGCCCAGCCGGACGTCCGGCAGCCGGCGGGTGGCCGACACCAGTTCCACCGCGTACCGGCGGATCTCCGGCGCCAGGTGGATCTGCCGGACCGTGCCGATCAGGCCCTGCACCTGGCCGGCGTTGGACACGGCGGGCAGGTCGGCCATCGGGTCGGCGCCGGCGTGCTCGTCCACCATGGCCAGTTCGGCCTGCGGGTCCGGGTAGCCGATCGACACCCGGGCGGCGAACCGGTCGCGCTGGGCCTCGGGCAGCGGGTAGGTGCCCTCCATCTCCACCGGGTTCTGGGTGGCGATGACCATGAACGGCGGCTTCAGCTCGTACGGCGTGCCGTCCACCGTGACCTGGCGCTCCTCCATGCACTCCAGCAGCGCGGACTGGGTCTTCGGGGACGCCCGGTTGATCTCGTCGCCGATCACGATGTTGGCGAACACCGGGCCGGCCCGGAACTCGAAGCCCATCGTCTGCCGGTTGTAGATGGACACGCCGGTGATGTCGCTGGGCAGCAGGTCGGGCGTGAACTGGATGCGGTTGACCGTGCAGTCGATCGACCTGGCCAGTGCCTTGGCCAGGGACGTCTTGCCGACGCCGGGTACGTCCTCGACCAGCAGGTGGCCCTCGGCGAGCAGCGTGACCAGGGTCAGGCGCACCACGTCCGGCTTGCCGACCAGGACACGTTCCACGTTCGCGCTGATACGCTGCGTCACGTTGTGCAACTCGCCGAGCGCCGCGTCGAGCCGGACCGGCGCGGTGCTCGCCGTCGTCTCGGCCGCGGTGGGATCCGGCGCGTGGTTGGAACTACCGGGTTCGTGCAGTGCGGCAGGGCGGCTAGTCGACGTCACTCGACCTCCTGAGGCATTCGTCGCGACCCGGGGCACTGGTGCCGTCCGCCGGATCGTGGCGACGTGGCCTCCGGGCGGATGTGCGTCCGCCGCGCGTACCCGTCCGGACCGGATTGACCGGGGTTCGATTTACAGCCTGCCACGAACAGCCGCCCAGGTGGACCGCCGGCATCGGTTCCGGCGCCCCACTTGTCCCCACCGTCGGCCCGGCGGTCGGGCGGATCGTGCCGGTTCGGTGGTTTCGACCGTTCGGCGCCCGTCATCGGCGTGCCCCGATGCGGTTGGATGCGGTCGCGTCCCCCATCGGCCCCCCACCGCGCCCCACGGTCGCTACCTGCGCAAACGACCCCATCGGGGGAGCCGGGTGGCCCGAAGTGCCGTTGACTGTGGTGAAAAGTGGGGTACTGTGGCGGCAAGTGGGGCAGACGGGGGCTCCATGGCTGGCCGCACCAGGCCAGTGGGGAGGTGGGAGCCGACGTGTTCCTCGGCACGCACACCCCCAAGCTCGACGACAAGGGGCGGCTCACGCTGCCGGCGAAGTTCCGGGAAGCACTGGCGGGGGGTCTGATGGTCACCAAGGGCCAGGACCACTGCCTGTACGTGTTTCCCAGGGCGGAGTTCGAGCAGATGGCCCGCAAGGTCGCGGAGGCACCGTTCACCAACGAGGCCGTCCGCGCCTACCAGCGGTACCTGTTCGCCGGCACCGACGAGCAGTTTCCGGACAGCCAGGGGCGGATCTCGATCGCCACCGAGCTGCGGCGCTACGCCGGCCTGGCCAAGGAGTGCGTGGTCATCGGCGCCATCACGCGGCTGGAGATCTGGGACTCCGAAGCCTGGCAGCGGTATCTCGACGCCCACGAGGACAGCTACGCGCAGGCGCAGGAGGAGGTGCTGCCCGGCGTGTTCTGACCGGTCAGCGGCCCGAGGAGTGTGCGGGCCGCCCCGGATGACCGGATGCCGTTTGGCCTCGGTCCGCTCGGCTATCGGCCCTGACGCAACTTCCCCGGCGCCAGGTTCGACGGGCGGGCGGGGACCTGACTGCATCCGATCACGCTCTCCAGGACGTCCCGAGCTTGGCCGCCGGGAGTTCATCGGCACGGGGACGAGGTGTTCGACAGGGAGTAAAGGGGGTGCGGCACCGTGGTCGATCCGTCGGATGCTGCGCCCCGGCACGTGCCGGTGCTGCTCGACCGGGTGCTGGCCCTGCTGGCCCCCGCGTTCGACGTGCCGTCCGCGGTCTGCGTCGACGCCACCCTCGGCCTCGGCGGCCACGCCGACGCGCTGCTGTCCGCCCATCCCCGGCTGACCCTGGTCGGCATCGACCGGGACACCACGGCCCTGGAGCGTTCCCGGGACCGGCTGGCCAGGCACGGCGACCGGGTCCACCTGGTGCACGCCGTGCACGACGAACTGCCCCGGATCCTCGCCGACCTCGGCCTGCCCGACGCGCACGGCGTGCTGTTCGACCTCGGGGTGTCGTCCATGCAGTTGGACGAGGCGGAACGTGGCTTCGCCTACGCCAGGGACGCGCCGCTGGACATGCGGATGACCCCGGGCGTCGGCAAGACCGCGGCCGACGTGCTGAACACCTACCCGGTCGCCGAGTTGACCAGGATCCTGCGCGAGTACGGCGAGGAGCGGTTCGCCGGCCGGATCGCCGGCGCGGTCGCGGCGGCCAGGGCGCGGGAGCCGTTCACCACCAGCGCCCGCCTGGTCGAGCTGGTGTACGAGGCGGTGCCGGCGGCCACCCGCCGGACCGGCGGCCACCCGGCCAAGCGGACGTTCCAGGCACTGCGCATCGAGGTGAACGGCGAACTGGACGTGCTGGGCAGGGCGGTCCCGGCAGCCCTGGAGTCGCTGGCGGTCGGCGGCCGGATCGTCGTGGAGAGCTACCACTCGCTGGAGGACCGCATCGTGAAGCGGGTCCTCGCCGAGTGGGCGGCGTCGCGCACGCCCAGCGGCCTGCCCGTGGAACTGCCCGGCCACGGTCCCCGGCTGCGGCTGCTCACCCGGGGCGCGGAACAGGCGGGCGCGGCCGAGATCGAGCGGAACCCCAGGGCGGCGTCGGTGCGGCTGCGTGCCGGCGAACGGATCTCCAGCGGGGAGGTACCGGCATGACAGCACCAGCACGGGTGGGCGGTCCGGCCAGCCGCACCCGCACCAGGACCCAGCCGCCCCGCACCCAGCCCAGGGAGCGGACCACCGGCAAGCCGCCGGCCGCCCAGCCCGAACGCGGCACCGGCAC
>DATEPR010000310.1:0-12378 GCA_035273045.1 Pseudonocardiaceae bacterium
CGGTCACGTTGCCGAGCACGGTCGCGGCGAGCAGGCTGCGCTCGGCGATGCCCGGATCGGCGCGCAGGGCGTCGGCGGCCTGCCGTGGCCGGCCCTCGACCGAGGCGGCCAGGAACTCGGACACCGCGTGCCGCGCGAGCACGGCGGCCTTGAGCGTGGGCCAACTGGAGAATCCGTGTTCGCGGGCGATGACCAGTTGGGCCGCCGCCAGGCTGACCGCATCCGGACGGTGCTGGCGGGCGAACCGGGCCACCGCGTCGGCGTCACCGCCGCGGGCCGCGTCGCGCAGTTCCTTGGCCTGGCGGCGCAACTGCGCCAGATCGGGGCGGTCGGGCAGTGCACGGGACATGGCGTCTCCCTCCGTGGCCTGCGGTCCGCTACTCAGGCCGAGGAAGAAGCCAACAGCCACGACGACACCAGGACAGGGAGGCGGACTCAGTCCTTCCCGCGGACCCGGCGGCGCCCTCCCGGCGCCACCCGGATCATAGCGGCCGGATCGCGCGGCCACCTGCTGGCCGGTTCGTCCGGTCGTCCCCGGGGGGATCCCCGTATCGTGCCCCGGGGGTTTGCCGTCGCGGACGTGGGCTTGAAGAATGCGAGGGCATGAGTCAGGACCCCGATCGCGTTCCGCCCGAGCCGCAGCGCCGTGGCCCCGCCCCAGGGCGTAGACCTGACCAGCCACACGGTCGGCAGGCGCCGGTGCGCCGGCCACGACCGCCGGCCCAGTGGCCGGACCTGCCGACTGTGGTGATGCCGACGCCGATCCCGCGGCCCACCCGCCGCTACGAGCCCGCACCGCCCCGCGAGTACGAGTCGGAGCCGTATCCGCGGCGAGTGGTGGAGTACGTGCCACGGGACGAGTCGCCGCGTCATCCTGATCCACTGGACCAGGCGTACCGGCGGCACGAGGAGTCACCGCTGGCGTACCAGCGTGAGCGGGACCGCCGCGCCGACCGCACCAACCTGATCGCCAACACCATTCGGGTGGCCACGGCGCTCATCGCGCTCGTGTTCGTGCTGCACATCGTGTTCACCGTGTTCGGCGCCAACCAGGACAACGGTTTCGTCGCGTTCGTCTACGGCGTGGCCAAGGTGTTCGTGTTCGGCTTCGGCGACGTGTTCACGCCCGGCGACGCCACGATCGGCCTGATCGCCAACTACGGTCTGGCGGCGATCGTCTACCTCGTCGTCGGCCGGCTCCTCTACGGCACGCTGAGGCGCGGCTGAGCGGCGTCGGTGCGGTGCGCGGCCAGTCCGGTGTGGTCCGGGGCGATCTCCGGGCGGAGCACCATGTGGTCGTCGTAGTCGCCGCTGTTCTGGTCGCGGTAGGGGATGGGCGCCGAACTGTCCACTGTAGCCAGACGGGCGCGTAGGTCCGCGGCCGCCTTCCGGTACTGCTCGTCGGTGGCGTGGTTGGCGCCGTACACCGCTACCAGTGGCAGCGGTGCCATCCCCGTGTACCAGAAAGTCCCGTGCAGCAACGGAAACAGGAGGTCCTCCAGTTCGCCCTCGATGCCTCGGGGCCGGTAGGATGTCTCGCCCCCACCTACGGTCACCACGGCGAGCGCACGCTTGCCGGCCAGGCCACCGTTGCCGTAGCGCAGGCTGCGGCCGGGGTAGTCCGGGTCGGGGATGCTGTAGGCGTAGCCACGGACGAAGACCCGGTCGACCCAGCCCTTGAGGATCGCGGGCATCCCGAACCACCACAGCGGGAACTGCACCACGACCAGCTCCGCGCGGTCCAACTTGGCCTGTTCCGCCACGATGTCCGGGCTGAGCCTGCCTTCGGCGAACGCCCGGCCCGACTCGGGGCCGACCAGCAGGCGTTCCGGCCCGGCCTGGTAGTCGTCGCGGTCGACGACGGGATTCCACTTCATCGCGTACAGGTCGGACACCGCCACGGTGTGCCCGGCCTCGGTCAGCGCGGCCACCCCGTCGCGGTGCAGGGCGGCGGTCAGCGATCGGTGGTCCGGATGAGCCAGTACCCACAACACGTTCATGCGTCCACGGTGGCAGCGGCGCCGGCCCACCGGCCGCTGGCTCGAAGACAACATGTGCGAAAATCGGGCCATGCCGCACCGTGTCGTCGTGCTCGTGCGTCCCGGCGTGCTGCCACTGGAACTCGGCCTGGTCCACCAGTTGTTCCGCGCCGCGGGTGACCGGTACGACGTGCTCAGTTGCGCGCTGGAACCGGGAGCCGTGCCCACCGACGCCGACTTCGCCGTGCTGGTCGAGCACGGCCCGAGTGCGCTGGCCGACGCCGACACCGTGGTGATCCCGGCGTCGCACGCGGCCGAGGACGAAGGGCTGACCGCGCCGCTGACCGGTCCGCTGGCCGACGCGCTCGCGTCGATCCGGCCGGGTACGCGAATCGCGTCGATCTGCACCGGCGCCTTCGTGCTGGCCGCCGCCGGCCTGCTGGACGGCAGGTCGGCGACTACCCACTGGAACTCCGCGGAGGCGTTCCGGCGGGCGTTCCCCGGCGTGCGGCTGGACCCGGACGTGCTCTACACCGACAACGGCAACGTGCTCACGTCCGCGGGGGAGGCCGCCGGCATCGACCTGTGCCTGCACATGATCCGGTGCGACCACGGCGCCGCCGTGGCCGCCGAGGTGGCCCGCCGGGTCGTCGTGCCGCCGCACCGGGAAGGCGGCCAGGCGCAGTTCATCCAGCGGCCGGTGCCCGATCCGGCCGACTCGTCGACCGCCCAGGTGCGCACGTGGGTGCTGGCGCACCTGGACGAGCTGGCCGACCTCACCGAATTGGCGCGGCGCGCCGCGATGAGCAAGCGCACCTTCACCCGCCGGTTCCGCGACGAGGTCGGCGTGTCTCCGTTGCAGTGGCTCAACCAGCAACGGTTGGACCGGGCCCGGCATCTCCTGGAGACCACGGACCTGCCGGTGGACCGGGTCGCCGAGCAGGCCGGCTTCGGCACCGGCGGCTCGCTGCGGCTGCACCTGCAGCGTGTCGTGGGCGTGTCGCCCAGCGCCTACCGGGCGACGTTCCAGGGCCGAGCCCGGTAGGTCACCGCATCGGCGGCGGGGCCATCGTCGGTTTCATCGTGGGCTTCATCATCGGCGGCGGTGTCATGCGCGGCGGCGCCATCGGCGGCGGTTTGATGGCGCTGCCGTTCGGCGCCACCAGGAACCCGATGCCTTGCGCGCCAAGCCCTTTGACCTGGTCCGGTCCGGTCTCCCGCGCGAAGTGGTACAGCGGATGGCCGGCGTAGGTGACCTGGGTGGTGCCGTCGGTGCGTTTCGTGGTGCCCAGGTCGTGGGCCACCGCGGCGCCGGCCGCGGTGACCGGGCCGGTGGTCAGCAGCGGCGGCCAGTCCTTGGCGCAGGTGCCGTAGCAGTGTGACGTGGTGCCCTTGTCCGACGTGAGCAGGTAGAGCGTCCGGCCGGTCTGGTCGGTCAGCCAGACGCCGTAGCCACCCTTCTCCGTCCGCAGGGTCACCGTCGGGCCAGTGGTCGTGGCCGGCGCGGTCGTGGTCTCGGCGGGCGGGGACGGCGGTGCGGCCGACGTGGTGGGCGTGCTTCCCGCGCTGGCTGCCTGCGTGGCGCCACCACAGGCGGCGGCCAGGATCGCGGCGGCGGCGAGTGGGAGGGTGATTCCCACTGTTCGGTTCGAAATCAGACCTGGCATGGTGCCTCCTCATCGGTTGGCGTGGTACGGGTGCCGGTCTGTCATCACTCGCACACAGTCCGTACGTGTCCCGCCGGCGGAAGGCTTGTCTGGATCAACCGAACAGCCGCCGCCAGGCGTCGACGCCGGCCTGGGCGCGCTGTTTCCCGATCCCGTACAGCGACTGCACGTGAGCGATGGACGGGCCGCCGTCCGGACTGGGGCGCAGCACCCCGGCGGACCAGTCGTCACGGATCCGCTCGGTCAGGTTCAACACGTCGACCGTGTCGGCCGACAACCGTTTCGCGCCCTGCGTGGTCTCGATGTGCGCGTTGGTCAACACCTCGGCGATGAACCCGGCCGCCATCGGCTGCAGGGTCACCGCGACCAGGATCAGCAACGGCGGCGCCAGGTGGGCCAGCAGCACGGTCGTGCCCTGCCAGCGGCCCAGGCCCGGAACGACACCGCTGGTGTTGACCAGGACGGTGGCCAGCAGCAGGGCGGCTTCCAGCGCGTACACCTTGCTTCGCCCTGTCGTGCTGGGGAACTCCCTGCCCCACTGCGCCGCCCGCGCCTGCAATGTCATGATCATCACCAGCGGCAGCGAGAACAGCGGCTCCACGACATAGGCCAGCGGACTGCCGACCGGCCCGACCAGCGCGTCGTGCACACCGACCGACGTCCAACTGATCCCCGCGACCGCCAACGCGATCAGCACCGCGGACGTGACCACGTGGGTGCGTTGCAGGCTGGCCAGCCGGCTGGTGGAATCCAGCAGCCGGGCACGCCGCGCCAGCGCCCGGCGCTGCCATAACCGGTCGCTCAACTCCAGGTCGGCCAGCCGGTCGGTGGCCCGCCGTTCCCGGTCCGCCCGCTCGGCGCTGCTCCGCGCGGCGGCGGTCAGCTGCCGGCGCCGCATCGCCCGCAGCTCCTCCACGGCACGGCGCTCCGCGGTGACCTCCTCGTCGGACAGCACGTCCAGCCACGCCGGGTCGCGCTGCAACCGGGCCTTGCCTTTCGCGACCCGCAGCTCGGTCTCCATCGCGTCCAGCTCGGTCAACGTGTCGGACAGCATCGGCTGCTGCGCCAGGCGGCCGGCCGGTGCGGCGCCCGCGGGCCGGTCGACCGTGTCCAACGGCGCTGTGTCGTCCGATCGGGCGATCCACGCCTCCAAACCACCCGACACCACCTCGCCGTCGTGCGCGTTCGGCACGGTTGCCGACATGCCTGTCTCCTCACCGTCGCTTCGGCCAGCGGGCGGGATGTTATCGCAAGTCTTCGAACATGAGTTCGATCGCCGATGGGCGTGTCGCGTCAGTCGCCGTAGCCGTGGGTGCGCACGGCCGACTCGTACCGCAGTTCGGCACCAGCGCGGTCGGGGTAGTCGGTCATGCGGAAATCGTGATAGCCCAAGTCATTGACCGCGTACCGGGTGGAGCCGTCGAAGGGATCGGTGTACTCGCGTAACTCCAGGCCACCGCGGTCGGTCTCGGTGGTGCGCAGCAACCTGCCGCTGCCGGTGATGGCGGCCTCGTACCGCCGCCAGATCCGCTCCTTGTCCCGCCCCCAGCAGTGGTACAAGGAGCAGCGGTCGCTGAACAGGATCCGCGAACCGTCCGGCGGCCGAACCCGCTCCCGTGGGCCGCTGTCACAGGGAATCCGCTTCCAGTCGCCGTCGTGCCGGCCGGCGATCCGGCGCACCGCGGCCCACGCGGCCTGCCTGGTGCCGAACCGGCGGGTGCCGAACCCGGTGTGGTCGACGTACCAGCCGCCCTGGGCAAGGGTGCCGACCTGGATGTGTGCCCAGTCGTCCGAACCGGTGGCCACGAGTTCCCACTGCATGACGGCGTGCCGACGCACGGCCAGCAAGTCGATGGGCTCGCCCGGATCGACGTCCATGCGCGACAACGATAGGCGCTGTCGCATTGGGCGGACGCGCTGCTTGGTCTTCGGCTGCCGGTCACTCCTCGCGCATGGCGCGGCGGATCTGTTCCAGCCGGTCCCGGCCGGCCTGTTCCCGTGCGGCCAACTGTTCGTCCAGCGAGGCGGCCTCCGGTGTGGCGCCGGCGAGTTCGGTGGCGCCGACCGAGGTGGCGAACCGGCCCTCGATCCGTTCCCGCACGTAGTCGAACGTCGGCGTGCCGTCGTCGGTGTAGTCCGTGGCCGGCGCCTCGGGCGTGACCGGTCCGGGAACGGCGACCGCGGCGCCGTCGTCGACCACGGCGTCCTCGATGATCGGCTCGTCGGGGGACTGGCTCATCATCGGCTCCTTCCGGTCCCATTACGGCCATTGTGCGCGCGCCGGCCTCGGTAGGGTCGGCTGGGCAGGCAGGCACCGGCGATGAGGAGCCAGGATTGCGCATCTCCCGTCTCGACCACTTCGTGCTGACCGTCGCGGACATCGACGCCACCGTCGCGTTCTACACGGAGGTGCTGGGCATGTCCCGGGTCACGTTCGGTGAGGGCAGGGTGGCCCTGCGGTTCGGCGACAGCAAGATCAACCTGCACCTGGCCGGACACGAGTTCGAACCCCGGGCGGCCAGGGCGACGCCGGGCAGCGCCGACGTGTGCCTCGTGGTCGACGACGACCTGGACAGCGTGCGAAGCCAACTGGCGGCCAAGGGGGTCGCCGTCGAGCTCGGGCCGGTCATGCGCAACGGCGCCACCGGCGAGATCGAGAGCGTCTACCTCCGCGACCCGGACGGCAACCTCGTCGAACTGAGCAACTACGTGTGAACGCGGGCCGCCCGGCACTGTCTCGCCGGGCGGCCCACGTATCAGGGGTTTACCGTCAGGAAACGGGAATCGAAAGCGGCCCGAAGCCGGCCGTCTTCAGGTTCTTCAGATCCTGCAGCGCGGGATTCGAGCCACCCGGCTGGGAATATGTGACCGAAACCGTCCGGCCCGAGAACAGGTTGGCGCCGTCGATGGTCAGGTCGAGCACCGCCTTGTCCGGCGGTGAGTCGTCCTTGATGGTCACGGCGGACAGAGTGCGTGTCTCGCCGCCGACGACGACGGTGAACTGACCGGCGGCCGGGACACCCTGGCTGGTGGCCAGCATTTCCTGGTCGAACTGGATCAGCACGTCGTTCGTCCCGACATGTGCCGTGTTGTTCCCGGTCAGCGCGGGCGCCGTGTCCGGACGTCCGGTCGGGTTCTGCGGTGTCGGGCCGGGACCGGCACTCGGGTTGGTCCAGAAACCCTGGTTGGTGCAGGTCTGCGGGCTGGGTGACGTCCTGGTCGCCGTGTAGCTGATCCCGTGCGTGAGCGCGGTCGAGTTCGCGGTGACACCGGACGTCGTGAAGCCGTGCGCGGTGGAACTGAACGCCAGCGCCGGCAGGGTGGTCTTCGGCACCGGGAACGGGTTGCCGAACCGCCCGCCGGTCACCGAGTCGTACTCCTGCTGGGTGGCGGTGAACGTCCACGTTTCCGCCGAGTTGCTGCTGGGGATCGTGATGTGCACGGCGATCGGGTCGCCGAGGTGGCCCACCGACAACGTCATCACGTCACCGCAGGAACCGGTGACGCTCACGGTGCCGCCGGCGGGAGCACTGCCACCGCCGCCACCGCTGCCCGAGCCGCCGCTGGTGCCACCACCGCCGCTACTACCGCCACTCGCCGACGCCGTGCCCGCCGAAATGATGGACAGGGCGGCGCCGATGAGGGCGATCACCAGCAGCAGGCTTAGTCTTCGTTTCAAGCGCATGTCTTCTCGCCTTCGTACATGTGTCACCGCCGTAGGGATTCAGCGACCCAATGCACGTCGGCGCCGACAAGCACGGCGCGGCCCCTTTTTGTGCGACGTCCACCGGGGACAACCGTCCGCACGGCGATGCGTTTTCGGGTGTCGGATTGCCGATCCGACAAGGTGAGATTTCACTTGTCGGGCGGAAGCTGAAAGCCTGACCTGGAGGGTGCCCGGACCCCTCGACTTGAGGGGTTTGGCAGGCTATGTCGCCGCATATGACGAATTACCGGTCGTCCGGTCACGATCAGTCATCGCGGAGTGTGGTCGAGCCCGGTCGACGTCCCGGGCGGTCCACGCCGAAGACGTGCATCTGCATCGCGATCAGCTGGTAGTAGCCGACCAGCGTGGTCAGCTCGAACAGCGTGCCGGCGCCGAGCGCCGCGCTGGCCTCGGCGTACTCGTCGTCGGTGAGGGTTCCGTGGTCGACGAGCCGGCGGGTCGTCCGCACGATCGCCGCCTCATCAGGATTGTCGAGCCGCGGCTCGCCACCGTCCCGGATGGCGGCGACCTCGCTCTCCGTCAGCCCGAGACGCAGGCCGATGTGCTCGTGGGCGTACTGCTCGAAGCCGCTGTGCGTGGCCGTGGCGACGATCAGGATGGCCATCTCCCGGGACCGGTCGGTCAGCGTGCCGCCGTAGCGGATGGCGGCGCCGAGTTGTTGCAGAGCGTCACCGACCGGTGGGTGCAGCAGCATCGCGTTGAACGGCCCGCCGAGTGCGCCGTTGTGGTCGGTCATTCCGACCGAGTCGCGGGCGCGCGGCCCACCGGTGATCGAGTCGTAGAGCCGCCGTTGTTCGTCGTCCAGCTCGGCGGGGGACAGGCGGGGAATCCGGCTCACGCCGGAAGTGTAGCCGCGCACCTGAGACCGACATCCCGGACCGGGGCCGCGAGTGCGCATTCGAAATCAATTCAGCGAATATCGTCGCGGCCCGGCCGAATGTCGGTTTTCTGCCTGACAGGGGTTTTGACACCCCCTCAGACAATAGGGTCGTCCCCCACTCCAGGTTGGGCGTTCACCCAGACCGATTGCAAAGTCAGTTGATCTACGAAGGCTCTATCTGGTGGGTGCAGATGCTCGGTGCTCGCGTTCCTGCACACCGGGATCACCAACGCCGGCTATGAAGGAACTCAAACCGGTAATCAAGATCATCGGCCGCGACGCCTGTGGTTCCGCAGCTCGGTCAACGAGCGCCTACGATCCTGAACCGCCACGACCAGGAAGGCCCGGAGGCACCTCAACCCCGGTGACACCTCGTGGAGCCATCCCGCAGGACCGCGGTCGTCCGCGATCCGGATTACGGTCGAGCGCATGATTCCCGACCTCCACATCGTGTTCGACTGCGCCGATCCGGACCGGCTGGCTCGGTTCTGGATGGTGGCGCTACCTGGCTACGACTTCCCGCATGGCCCACCGGATGGCTTCACCACCTGGCAGGAGTGGGCCGACGCGAATCAGATCCCCGAGCAGGAGCGCAACGCCGGCCGCACCCTGGTTGACAAGCAAGGCCACCGTCCCGACATCTTCTTCCTACGCGTTCCAGAACCGAAGACCACCAAGAATCGGGTCCACCTCGACGTGAAGGCCGGCGGCGCGGTGCCCGATGCAGAGCGTAGGTCCCGGATCGAGGCAGTCGGGGACCAACTCGTAGCTGCTGGCGGGTCGATCTACCGCCGTGTCGACAACGACGAAGGGTTCTGGCTGATCATGCAGGATCCGGAAGGCAACGAGTTCTGCGTCAACTGATCGAGTCGGCGCCCCTCACACCGGGCCAGCAAGCTCATGGGCTGCGAGAACCCATCTCCACCACGCTCGTGGAGACCTCTATAGGCACCTGGTACACGGGTTGGATCACCTAGATCAGTCCGAGTAGGACAGTGCCTCCCGTCTGAGATGATGCGAGTTCTCACACCGCGTCTCGCGGACCAGCCAGGAGGCCACCGTTGTCAGTGTCGCACGCCCCGCAACCGGACACCGACCACGGCGCCGGCCTGGACGTGATCCGCGCACTGCTGGCGGTCTTCGGTGGCCTGAGCGATCCGCGCAGCCCGCGAGGGATCCGTCACGAGTTGGCATCGACGCTGACGGTCACCGTCCTGGCCGTGCTGGCCGGGGCGCGCAACTTCCGCGAGGCTGGGGACCGGGCGGCGGAGCTACCCGCGGATCTGCTGACCGCGGCCGGCACCCGGATCCACCCAGCAACGGGGGTGCCGCAGGCGCCGAGTTCGGCCACGATCGGCCGGATCGTGGCCGATATCGACGCCGGGCACGCCGACGCACGAGTCGGGGCGTGGCTGGCCCAGTGCGTGGCCGCCCACCGCACCCGCCACAGTGACCAACCCGACCTCCCCGACGGGGTGCACTGGCTGGACGGGCTGGCCATCGACGGCAAGACCATCCGCAACAGTGCCGCACCGGCAGGCATCGACGTCAAGCTGTTCTCCGCGTTGATGCACCGCGAACAGGTCGTCATCGCCCAGATCGCGGTACCCGAGCACACCACCGAGGTCACCTGCGTACCGTCCCTGCTGGACTCGGTCGATCTGGCCGACAAGATCGTCACCGCGGACGCCGCCCACGCGCAGGACGCCACCGCCGACTACCTGATCAACACCCGCGACGCCGACTACACCCTAACCGCGAAAGGCAACCGGCCGCACCTGCTGCAGGCCATCACCGCCCGCATGCCCCGCGCTGTCGCCGGCAGCGCCAGCCACCGTGACGAGCAGGTCATCAGCGGCCGCCGGGTGGTCCGCGAAATCTGGGTCGCCGACGCCGCCGGCATCGATTTCCCCGGCGCCCAACAAGTCTTCCGGATCCGCCGCAGCGTCTACGATCTGGCCGGCCACCGCATGGGCAAAGACATCGTGCACGGCATCACCAGCCTCCCCGCCAGTCGCGCCACCGGCGCCCACCTGCTCGCCCTGGTCCGCGACCACTGGCTGATCGAATCCAACCACTGGATCCGCGACGTGGCCTGGCGCGAAGACCACCAACACACCTACACCGGCACCGCCGCCCACACCATGGCCACCCTGCGAAACCTCGCCCTTGCCATCCTCCGACTCACCGGCCATCGTCAAATCATCCGCACCCTGCAACGCATCGCCGCTGACCGGACCCGAATCCTGCCCATGCTCGCGGCCTTCCCACTCCCCACCCGCACATGATCAAACGACTTTGCAATCGGCGTGGGCGTTCACCCCACCCAGATTCGGGCTTCGACCCCTACTCGAATTCAGTCTTCATGCCGCCCGACACGCCAGGAAGCCTGTGTGCCGGAAGTGAAATTCCGCCATCTCCGCACAGACAGGCACACAAATGAATCTGAAACGGAAACTTGTGCTACTCCCCGTAGTAGCCTTACTCGGAACCGCACTGT
The DNA here is from genome assembly GCA_035273045.1 of Pseudonocardiaceae bacterium. GTDB lineage: Bacteria > Actinomycetota > Actinomycetes > Mycobacteriales > Pseudonocardiaceae > DATEPR01. Next base: position 10,754 of record DATEPR010000310.1, read on the forward strand.
CTCTGCTGTCCACCGGCACCGCGTCGGCGTCCGGCAACGGCTCGATCCAGACGACCGGTCCGTGTGGTGACATCCTGAACCTCCGGGAGAAGACCACCGGCACGATCACCGTGACGGTCACCATCCCCAGTGCCGATCCCAGCGAGGTCTGGTCGCTCACCGCCCAGGAGCAGCAATATGGTGCGGTGACCGGTGGCCGGGAGGGCTTCCCGGTCGACATCGTGCCCAATCCCATGCCGGCGCTGGCGTTCAGCACGGTCGAGGGTGGCTTCACCACCACTGCCGACTTCCCCAACACCGCGGGGCTCACGCACGGCTGGAGCTACACGGCCACCCGGTCGTCCCCGACCCCGCTGACCTGCACCAACCAGGCCTTCTGGACCAACCCGGGCACCGGGACGACCGGTCCGGTCGCGGCGAACCCGGTCGGCAAGCCCGACACCCCGCCGGCGCTGACCGGCAACACCGAAGCCGACGCCGGCTCGACCGACGTGCTGCTCCAGTTCGACCAGGAAATGCTGAACACCGCGCAGGGCATTCCGGCCACGAACCGGTTCTCCGTCCTGGTCGACGGCGTGGCCCGCAATGTCACCGGCGTGCAGGTCATTGACGACTCGCCACCGGCCGACGCGGTCGTCGACGTCACATTCGACGGCGCGGCACTGACAACCGGCCAAACGGTCTCGGTGACCTATCGCAAACAGTTGACGGCGAGCCTGCCGCAATTGCAGGACCTGGACGGTCTACAGACCGCCAGTTTCGGCCCGATCTCGGTACCCGCATTCTGATCCGCGCACCGAAGCCCGCGCCGCCGCGCCTGGCGGCGCGGGCTCAGCGTGGTGCGATGGTTCGCGCCAGTTCGACGATGCTGGCGACCGACACGTCCCAGTCGTCGTCGGCTGCCAGGTCGGTCGTCTGGTTCGGTCCCCGCTCGGTCGGCCGGGCGATGAACGCCGTCGCCAATCCGGCCGACCTGGCGTGGCGCAGATCGTCGTTGTGGGCGGCGGCGAGCATGATCTCGCCGGGCGCGAGGTCGAGCAGTTCGGCGGGCGCGAGATAGGCGGCGGGGGAGGGCTTGTACGCCTGGCGCACGTCCGAGCCGAGGATCACGTCCCACGGCAGGCCGGCGTGCTTTGCCATGTCAGTGAGCAGCGACGTGTTGCCGTTGCTGAGCGGGCCGATAACGTAGTGCGCGCGGGCCGCGGCCAGCCCCTCGACGCTGTCCGGCCACGGCGGCAGTTCGTGCCAGGCGTGCACCAGCGCGTCGATCTCGTGGTCGGCGAACTCGCCGGACAGGCCACGGTCGGCCAGCACCGTCAGCAGGCTCTCCCGGTGCAGTACGTCGAGGGTGACGAAGTCGCGGACGCCGTCGCGGATCGGCGTCATGGACGGCTGGTACAGGTCGCGCCAGGCGTCCGCGACGGCCGTGCCGTCCTCGTCGATGCCGTGCCGCCGGAGCAGGTCCCCGGCCGCCGCCGCGATGCCGCCGCGCCAGTCCACCACGGTCCCGAACGTGTCGAACAGCACGGCCCGCACCGTCCTGCCCGTGCTGGGTGATCGGAACGCGGCGGCCATGTGGCCACGGTAGGACACGCTCAGGCCGGGCGGCTGCCCTGCTCCTCCGA
>DATEPR010000311.1:0-11964 GCA_035273045.1 Pseudonocardiaceae bacterium
CAGGGGCACCCCGATCAGCCTGCCGATCGCCGCTGTGGACGCCGCCGTCACCGCGACCCTGGAGCCGCGTCCGGTGCCCGCCGATCCGGACGACCTGCTCGTCGCCGGCCTGGTCCGGCGTGGCGTCGCCGCCGCGGACGCCCGGCTGTACACCGCCCTCGTCGGCGGCAAACGCTTGCGCCACACCGAGTTCGGCATCACCTGCCGGGACAGGGCCGGTGTCCGCCGCCGGTGCGCCGGCACCGTCCAGGTCGTGGACACCCGGTTGGGCCGCGCGGTCCGCCACACCAGGGGCGCCTACCTGATCGCGGCGCCGGCCGACGGGCCGACGGTCGTCCGGGCGCTCACCGAGCTGCGCGACGCCGAACTCGACCGGCTGGGTGGCAACCGGTTGGGGTGACCCGGCAACCCGCCGCGCGGCGATCGGGCAGACTGGACCCCGACAGCCCATCCGCGCGGAGGGGGAACAGTGCAGCACTGGCTGGAGACGATCCCTCCACTCGCCGTCTACCTGCTGGTCGGCGGCGTGGTGATGATCGAGAGCCTGGGCATTCCCTTCCCCGGCGAGATCGTGCTGATCTCCGCGGCGCTGCTGTCGTCCCAGCACGCCATCCCGGTGTCCCCGGTGTGGATCGCCGTCGCCGGGAGCGCGGGCGCCATCATCGGTGACTCGATCGGCTTCCTCATCGGCCGCCGCTGGGGTCACCCGCTGTTCGAGTGGCTGGGCCGCAAGTTCCCCCGCCACTTCGGCCCGGCGCACGTGGCCTACGCGGAGAAGGTGTTCCGCCGCTGGGGCGTGTTCGCCGTGTTCTTCGGCCGGTTCATCGCGCTGCTGCGCATCTTCGCCGGCCCGCTGTCCGGTGCCCTGGAGATGCCGTACCCCCGGTTCCTGGTGGCCAACGCGACCGGCGGGATCTGCTGGGCCGGCGGCCTGACCACGGCCATCTACTTCCTCGGCGAGGTCGCCGACAAGTGGTTCAGCCGGTTCTCCTGGATCGCGCTCGTCGTCGCCGTGGTGGCCGGCCTGGTCGTCGGCCTGGTCATCCGCAACCGCACCGCCAAGGCCGCCGAACGCCACCACGCCGAGACCGCCGGGACGGCGGGACCGTCCCGGCGGTGACCGGATTCAGCGGTAGGCGCGGTTCACCGCGGACGCCACCGCCCGCAGCGACGCCGTGACGATCGACGAGTCGGTCCCGACGCCCCAGTACACCTGCTCGCCGATGGAGCACTCGATGTAGGCCGCGGCGCGGGCGTCGTCACCGGCGGACAGCGTGTGCTCCACGTAGTCCAGCAGCCGGATGTCGTAGCCGATCGCGGCCAGCGCGTCGAAGAACGCGGCGATCGGGCCGTTGCCGCGCCCGACCAGCTCCCGCTCGGTGTCCTCGACCCGCACCACGGCGTGGATCTCGTAGTCGTCGCCATCCCGGCCGGCGAGCTCGCTGCGCACCACGTGCAGCGGCGTCACCCGGTCCAGGTACTCGGCGGCGAAGATCCGCCACATCGCCTCCGGCGAGACCTCGCCGCCCTGGCTGTCGGTGACGCCCTGGATCACCTTGGAGAACTCGATCTGCAGCCGGCGCGGCAGGTCGAGCTGGTGCTCCGTCTTCATCACGTAGGCCACGCCGCCCTTGCCGGACTGCGAGTTGACCCGGATCACCGCCTCGTAGCTGCGGCCGACGTCCTTCGGGTCGATCGGCAGGTACGGCACCTCCCACGGGTGGTCCTCGACCGGGTGGCCGGCGCGGTCGGCCGCTTCCTTCAGCGCGTCCAGGCCCTTGTTGATGGCGTCCTGGTGGCTGCCGGAGAACGCGGTGAACACCAGGTCACCGCCGTAGGGGTGGCGCTCCGGCACGGGCAGCTGGTTGCAGTACACGACGGTCCGGCGGATCTCGTCGATGTCGGAGAAGTCGATCTGCGGGTCCACGCCCTGGCTGAACATGTTCATGCCCAGCGTCACCAGGCAGACGTTGCCGGTCCGCTCGCCGTTGCCGAACAGGCAGCCCTCGATCCGGTCGGCACCCGCCTGGTAGCCCAGTTCGGCCGCTGCCACGCCGGTGCCCCGGTCGTTGTGCGGGTGCAGCGACAGGATCACCGAGTCCCGGTCGTTCAGGTTGCGGCCCATCCACTCGATCGAGTCGGCGTACACGTTGGGCGTGGCCATCTCCACGGTGGCCGGCAGGTTCATGATCACCGGCCGGTCCGGCGTCGGCCGCCAGATCGCGCCCACCGCGTTGCACACCTCGGCGGCGTAGGACAGTTCGGTGCCGGTGTATGACTCGGGGGAGTACTCGAAGCGGAAGTCGGTCTCGGGCTGCTTGGCCGACAGCTCAAGCACCATCTCCGCGGCCGACGTGGCGATCTTCTTGATGCCCTCGCGTTCCTCGCGGAACACCACCCTGCGCTGCAGGATCGACGTCGAGTTGTAGATGTGCATGATGACCTTGGCCGCGCCGCGCACCGACTCGAACGTGCGCTCGATCAGTTCCGGCCGGCACTGGGTCAGCACCTGGATGCGGACGTCCTCGGGTATCGCGTCGGACTCGATGATCTCCCGGACGAAGTCGAAGTCGGTCTGGCTGGCCGCCGGGAAGCCGACCTCGATCTCCTTGTAGCCCATGGACACCAGCAGGTCGAACATCCGCCGCTTGCGGGCCGGTGACATGGGGTCGATCAGCGCCTGGTTGCCGTCCCGCAGGTCGACGGCACACCACAGCGGCGCCTGGGTGATGGTGCGGTCCGGCCAGGTGCGGTCGGGCAGCGAGATGGGTTCGACGAGCTGCGCGAACGGCCGGTAGCGGCCGACCGGCAGGGCGCTGCCGCGCTGTGGGTTCCACGCGGGCTGGCCGGCGGCGGGTGGCCCGTCCGGCGTGCGACGGGTCTCCGGAGTGGTCTGGATGGTCATGACGGATGTGCTCCTGCTGTGCCGGTGATCGACGACCGGCGGCATGCCGAACTCCGCGACGGGGGGCCGGTCTGGTCAGACCCCGTCGCGGCGAGGAAGCAGGAGGCTCCGGGCCACGTGGCCACCCTAGCCGGGACCCCGGCCGCCGGCCAAAGCCGGCCGTCCACATCGTGGGCACGGGGGTTACTCCGTTTGTCGCAGTGTCATGTGCCGCTGCCCAGGGAATCTTCCGAACATGACTACAGGACGCACGTACGCCGGGCGCTACAGTGCCGCCCGGGTCATCACTGCCATCGGTGCGGTGTTCGCCGCGGTCGAGATCATCTTCATCCTGCTGATCCTGCTGGGCGCGAACCCCGCCAACGCCTTCTACAAGTTCATCCACTCGATCGCGGTGCCGCTGGCGCTGTTCTTCCCTGGTCTGTTCACTGTGAGCAACCACGTGTGGGAGGTGCTGCTCACCTACGGCCTGGCCGCGGTCTTCTGGCTGGTCGTCACCGGGATCATCGCCCGGTTCGTGGCGCACTGACGTCCCCATCCGGGGTTACCTGTGGGTAGCGTCGCCGGGACGGACCGTGCGAGACTCCGCACATGGCCGAGCACACTGAGCAGGTGACCGCGACTCCGAACCGGCGCACCGCGGCCGAGGTGCGGGCGACCGTCCTCAAGGTGCTGGCCGGCCTGGTCCGGTGGGCCGGCCTGATCGTGGTGGTGGTCCTGGTGATCCGGGTGGTGCTGACGGTGGGCGGCGCCAACCCGGCCAACGGCATCACCAGCTTCATCACCAGTTGGTCCGACCGGTTCGCGTGGGGCTTCAAGGACCTGTTCACCCCCACCGACGGCAAGCTCCGCGTCCTGGTCAACTACGGCTTGGCCGCGTTGTGCTGGCTGGTGGTCAGCTCGATCCTGGTGCGGATCATCCGCGGGATCGCCGGGTAGTCACGCGAACGGCCCGGTGGCGAGTGCCACCGGGCCGTTGCGGTCGGTCGGGCCGGAACGGATCAGGCCTTGCCCTTGCGCGCGTTGTAGCGCAGCCAGAACAGGATGCCGCCACCGACGATGACCAGCGCACCGGCGATGGCCAGCGGGAAGCCCGCGTTCACACCGGTGTTGGGCAGCGCACCGGTGCCCGGCGTAACGCTCGTCGTGGTAGCCGCGGCGACCTGCACGGTGGTCGTGGTGGCCGGCGGGGTCGTGGTGCTGCTCGGCGGCGGAGGCGCCGTCGTGGTGGTGGTCGGCGGAGGCGTCGTCGTCGTCTTCACGCACGGACCCGCGGTGTCCTCGTGGGTGTAGGTGAAGCCCTTCGAGCCGTCCTTGTCGTCGCCCGCGACCACGCTGATCTTGAACGTGTGCGCCTCGGTCGCGTTGTCCGCCGCGTCCGGGAACGTCTTCGTGAAGGTCCTGCCGAAGTCCGGGTTGTCGACCAGCACCGTGCCGGTCGTCTCGTCCGTGATGTTCACGGAGTTGGTGATCTGGTCGCCGTGCTTGTCCTTGCCGGTGGCGTAGTTCTCCAGGTCGACCGTGTACTGGATGTTGTCGCCATAGCACTGCGCGTCCTGGCTGTGGGTGTGCGCACTGGCCGGCAGGGCCAGCGCCAGGACCGCTCCGACCGCCACCGCTGCCGCACCGAGCGTGCGCCGCATTGCTAACCGCATTCTCGCTCCCATTCCTAACGTTCCGCGTCGCCTCCCGGTCGCGCACGGCGATCCGGTCCCGAGCACCCTCCCCGACACCTACCGGCAACCAGGGGTGCGAGCACCCACCGTGGCGTTTCCCAAGGGATAACACCGCTATGGGTGACACTGGCGGGCCGACATCTGTCCTACTAAGACAGGACGCGCAGACTCTACGTGGTGGGTGTGTGCCACAACACTCGGGGGGTCCCCTAATCGGGTATCAACTTGGTGACGGGGCGAGATGTCCGGCTGTCGGCCGGTTTGTCCTACTCCGAACGGTCTAGCGATCAGGTCACTGTGGACCGTCGCGCGAATCGTTCCTGGCGGTGGAAACCGCTGTTCAGCACGGCGGAGCACCGCTCCACCGCGTCCCAGACGTCCACGAAGCGCACGTACGTGGGCGGAAAACCGAATCTGGCGATGTCCGGCGCGCGAAAGTCGCCTATCACTTCGCGCTCAATCATCGCTTGTACCAGGGCATATGCGTGCTCGTACCGCACCGACACCTGACTGCCCCGCCGCTGCGGGTCCAGCGGCGACACGACCCCCAACTCCGGGCACATTTCCGTTATCAGATCGATGAACAACGACGTCAGCGCCATGCCCTTGGCGCGAAGCTCCGTTGTGGACACGCCGGCGAACGTCTCGACGGCCGATTCCAGGGCGAGCAGGGACAGGACGGGCGGCGTTCCGTTGTCCAGCTGGCGAATCCCGGGTGCGGGCCGGTAGTCCGGGCTCATCGCGAAGGGGTCGGCGTGGCCGTGCCAGCCGGGCAGCGGAGTGTGCAAATCGGAGTGGTGCTCCGCAGCGACGAATACAAAGGACGGAGCGCCGGGGCCGCCATTGAGATATTTGTATCCACAACCAACAGCCAGATCGGCATTCCATTCCCGCAATCGCACGTCCAGCGCGCCGGCGGAATGGCACAGATCCCACAGCATCAGCGCGCCGGCGTCGTGCACCCGGGCCGTCGTCTCGGCGGCCGGCCACAGCGCGCCGGTCCGGAAGTCCACCTGCGACAGGCAGGCCACGCCGACCCGATCGTCCAGCGCTGACGCCAAATCGGTCTGGTCACCGATCAATCGGAGTTCGCCACCCGTGAGTTCAGCCACCGAACGAGCAAGGTAGACGTCGGTGGGAAAGGCGTCCCGTTCGGCCACCACGACCGGCCGGCCGGGCCGCATCCGCAACGCGCACACCAGCAGCTTGAACAGGTTCACGCTGGTCGAGTCCGCCACCGTGATCTCGTCGGCCGACGCGCCGAGCAGCGGCGCCAGCCCGGCGGCCACCCGCCGCGACGCCGTCCACCACGCCGCCTCGTTCCAGGAGCGGATCAGCCGCTCGCCCCACTCGTGCCGGACCACGCCGGCCAGCCGGTCCGGTGTGGACCTCGGCAGCGGGCCGAGGCTGTTGCCGTCCAGGTAGATCAGGCCCGGCGGCAGGACGAACCGCTCCCGCAGCGCGCCGAGCGGATCGGCGGCGTCGAGTGCCTCGGCGTCCGCCCTCGTGATGGTCACCGGACCATCCTGACATCTCAGAACAGCGGCGTGCCCCACTCGCCGCTGAACGCGATCTCGCCCAGGCCCAGCCGGGTGCGCGGGGCCACCTCACGGGCCCTGCGCCGCTCGATCAGCAGGCTCGGATCGCCCAGCCCGCCGATCGCCACCACGATCAGCGGCCGCGCCCACGACGGCAGCCTGAACTCCGCCGCCGCGGCGGCCGGGTCGAACCCGGCCATCTGGTGGCCGACCAGCCCCTCGGCCACCGCCTGGAGCACCAGGTTCTGGGTGGCCAGCCCGACGCCGTACTCGGCGTACGGGATGTCGCCCTTCTCGTTGCGGGTCACCGCCACGCCGAGCATCAGCACGGCGGCCGCGTGCGCCCACGACTGGTTGCCGGGCACCAGCACGCCGTGGATCCGCCGGAACGTGTCGTCGCCGCGCCTGCCCACCAGGTAACGGGCCGGCTGCGTGTCACCGTAGGAGGCCGCCCACCGCGCCGCCTCCAGCAGCGAACGCAGTTGGGTGTCGGTCACCTCGGCGTCCGGATCCAGTGCCCGGGGACTCCAGCGTTCCGCGATCAGCGGGTGCAGCGGCGCGCTGGAGTGGGCTCGCTTGTCCGCCAGCGTCAACTCCTCGTCGTGCACCCCATCAGGCTAGCCAGCGGCGGGGCGCTGCCACGGACCGGGAATCAGATCGCGTACGGCCACGCCGTGATCGCGTACGCGCCGAACCAGGCGCTGGCCACGATCACCCCGGCCAGCACCGCGACCACCGTCCCCGGCCGGCGCCTCGCCAGTCCCACCGCGACCGGGACGAGCAGCGTGAAGGCCGGCAGCAGCAGCCGCGCCTTCGAGTTCATCAGGCCGTTCGCGCCCAGGTCCATCGCCAGCACCAGCGCCCCGTACAGCACCAGCGGCCAGGCCAGCCGCCGCCGGACGGCGACCACCACCAGCGCGACCGCCGCCAGCAGCACCGCGACGGTGACCACCTCCAGCACCGACCGCCCGGTGGTGAGCACCTGGATCGCGAACCGCACCGACGCGACACCGCCGTCGAACCGGGAGTTCCAGCCCTGCGCCTGGAGCTGGAACCAGCCGGCCAGCCGACCCATGCGGTGGGCGACGAAACCGAGGTAGCCCAGCAGTCCGGCCGGCGCGGTGACCAGCCCGACCCACGGCCAGAACCCGTCGCGCCGCCGCACGATCGCCACGACCGCCGCGACGGCCACCGTCACCACCAGCGCGGCCGCGGTCGGCCGCACCAGACCGGTGCCGGCGGCGGCCAGCCCGGCCAGCAGCCAGTTCCGCTCCACCACGCCGACCAGCGACCACACCGCGAGCGCGCAGAACAGCGCCTCCGAATAGGCCATGGACAGCGCGATCGCCATCGGTGACGCGGCGAACAGCACCACCAGCACCAGCCCGACCGCCGCGCTCCCGCCGACCCGCCTGCCCAGCCGGTCCAGGCCGTACGCGCAGACCACGCCGCAGACCAGGGTCACCGTGAAGGCGGCGGCCACCAGGCCGACACCGGGCAGTTCGCCAACCAACCGCACCAGCCACGGGTAGCCGGGGAAGAACGCCAGCGACGTGTCCGGTGTGCGGTGGCCGAAGGCGTCCGTCATGGTGCCCGGCACGTGTGAGTACCCGCCGGCCGCGATGCCCAGGTACCACTGGCCGTCCCAGGACGTCAGCGCGGCCGTCACCGTGGTGTCGTTGGCCGCGGCCAGCCACGCCAGCACCAGCAGCCCGATCTCCCGCACCGCGAGATAGAGCAGGCCGGGTGCGACCATCCGCAGCACCCGGCGGGCTGCGCCCCAGCGCACACCACCGGCGTGCGGTTCGGTTTCCGAGGTGGTCGTGTCGGGTGCCTCGGGCGGGCGTTCCGGCAGGTCCGTCTGGTCGACCGGCTCGGTCGCCTGACCGCCGACCTCGGTTGTCGACACCTGCCCGCTCCTCCACCCGTCACCACCGGCCCGTGGCCACCCAGGTTAAGGGGTCGCCGCCGCCGGTAGGCTGCTGGCCAGGCCGCAGGCCCGCGACGGAGGAGGTTCGATACCGGTGGCGCTCGTCGTCCAGAAGTACGGCGGTTCCTCACTGGAGAGCGCTGACCGGATCAAACGGGTCGCGGAACGCATCGTCGCCACCCGCAAGGCGGGCAACGACGTCGTGGTGGTCTGCTCGGCCATGGGCGACACCACGGACGAACTGCTCGACCTCGCGCAGCGGGTCAACCCCGTCCCGCCGGGCCGGGAGATGGACATGCTGCTCACCGCGGGCGAGCGCATCTCCAACGCACTGGTGGCCATGGCGATCAGCGCGCTCGGCGCGGACGCCCGATCGTTCACCGGCTCCCAGGCCGGCGTCATCACCGACTCGACCCACGGCCGGGCCAGGATCATCGACGTCACCCCGGGCCGGTTGCGGGAGGCACTGGACGAGGGCCACATCGTGCTGGTCGCCGGCTTCCAGGGCGTGTCCCAGGACACCAAGGACATCACCACCCTGGGCCGGGGCGGGTCGGACACCACGGCGGTCGCGCTCGCGGCCGCGCTGCGCGCCGACGTCTGCGAGATCTACACCGACGTGGAGGGCGTGTACAGCGCCGACCCGAGGATCGTGCCGCAGGCCAGGCGGCTGGAGACGGTGACCTACGAGGAGATGCTGGAGATGGCCGCGGCCGGCGCCAAGGTGCTGATGCTGCGGTGCGTCGAGTACGCCCGGCGGTACGGCGTGCCGATCCGGGTCCGGTCGTCGTACGGCAACAAGCCGGGCACGTTGGTGTCCGGATCGATGGAGGACCTCAGCGTGGAACAGGCGATGATCACCGGCGTCGCGCACGACCGGTCCGAGGCGAAGGTGACCGTGACCGGGGTGCCCGACCACGCCGGCGTGGCCGCCCGCATCTTCCGGGTGATCGCGGACGCCGAGATCGACATCGACATGGTGCTGCAGAACGTGTCCGCGGCCACGTCCGGCCGCACCGACATCACGTTCACCCTGTCCAAGACCAACGGCCCCACGGCGGTGGCGGCGCTGGAGAAGGTGAAGGCGGAGCTCGGCTTCGGCCCGGTGCTCTACGACGACCACGTGGGCAAGGTGTCGCTGGTCGGCGCCGGGATGCGGTCACACCCCGGTGTGACGGCGACGTTCTGCGAGGCACTGGCCAAGGCGGGCGTGAACATCGAGATCATCAACACCTCGGAGATCCGCATCTCCGTGCTGATCCGCGATCTCCAGGTGGACGACGCCGTCCGCGCCATCCACGACGCCTTCGGCCTCGGCGGCGACGAGGAAGCCATTGTCTACGCGGGAAGCGGGCGGTGACATGAGCGAGCGCAACGGGCCGGTGCTGGCCCTGGTCGGTGCGACCGGAGCGGTCGGCAGCGTGATGGTCGACATCGTCAACGGCCGCGAGTCGGTGCCGTGGGGCGAGATCCGGCTGATCGCGTCGGCCCGGTCGGCCGGGCGGAAGATCACCGTGCGGGACCGGGAGGTGACCGTCCAGGCGCTGGCACCCGAGGTGTTCGACGGCGTCGACGTCGCCATGTTCGACGTGCCGGACGAGTTGTCCGCCGAGTGGGCGCCGATCGCGGCCGCGCACGGCGCGATCGCCGTGGACAACTCCGGAGCCTTCCGGATGGACCCGGACGTGCCGCTCGTGGTGCCCGAGGTCAACATCGACCAGGCGGCCGACCGGCCAAGGGGCATCATCGCCAACCCCAACTGCACCACGCTGTCGATGATCGCCGCCGTCGGCGCGCTGCACCGCGAGTTCGGCCTGCGCGAACTGGTGGTGGCGTCCTACCAGGCCGCGTCCGGCGCCGGCCAGCCCGGCATCGACCGGCTGTACGCGGAGGCGGCGGCCGTGGGCGACAAGCAGGTCGGGGTGCGCGGCGGTGACGTGCGCGAGGCGCTGTCCGCCGCCGGACTGTCCGAATCGGACTCGCCGTTCCCGGCGCCGCTGGTGTTCAACGTGGTGCCGTGGGCCGGTTCGGCCAAGGACGACGGCTGGTCCAGCGAGGAACTCAAGGTGCGCAACGAGTCCCGCAAGATCCTCGGCATCCCGGACCTGAAGGTGTCCGCGACGTGCGTGCGGGTGCCCGTGGTGACCACGCACGCGCTGGCCGTGCACGCCACGTTCGACCGGCCGGTCACCGTGGCCGACGCGCGGCGGATCTTCACCGAGCACCCGACCGTGGAGTTGGTGGACGGACCCGGTGTCTTCCCGACGCCGGCCGACGTCGTCGGCGCCGACCCCACCTACGTCGGGCGGATCCGCCAGGCGCTGGACTTCCCGAACACGCTGGACTTCTTCGTGTGCGGCGACAACCTGCGCAAGGGCGCCGCGCTGAACACGTACCAGATCGCCGAGTCCCTGGTCTGACGCCATGGCCGATCCGGTGGTGTTGGGCGTCGACCTCGGCACGACGGCCACCAAGGTGGTCGCCGCCGGGCTGGACGGCAAGCTGCACGCGCTGGCCGAGCGGGAGTACCCGCTGACCACAGGGCCGCACGGCGAGGCCACACAGGACGCCGACCAGGTGCTGGCCGCCGCCCGGCAGGCGCTGGCGTTGGCGGCGAAGGCGTGCGCCGACCGCACGATCGCCGGCATCTCGTTCAGCGCCGCCATGCACACCCTGCTGCCGCTGGACGGCAGGGGCCGGCCGCTGGGGCCGGCGCTGAGCTGGGCCGACCACCGGGCCGCCGGGGTGGCCAGGTCGTTACGGGCCGACCGCGAGCGGGCCGCGGCGCTGCACCGGGCCACCGGCACGCCGGTGCACCCGATGAGCCCGCTGGTGAAGCTGGCCTGGTTCGCCGAGCACGACCCGGACCTGCACGCCGCGGCGAAGCACTGGGTGGGCGTGAAGGACTACGTCCTGGCGCGGCTCACCGGCCGGCTGGCCACCGAGTACTCGTGCGCGTCCGGCACCGGCCTGCTGGACATCCACACGCTGGCCTGGCACCAGCCGGCCCTGGACCTGGCCCGGATCACCGCCGGCCAGTTGCCCGACCTGCTGGCGCCCACCGACACGCTGCCGCTGGCCTCGGCCGAGGGCGACCTGCCAGCCGGGCTGCCCGTGGTGGCGGGTGGCGGTGACGGTCCGCTGGCCAATCTGGGCACCGGCGCGACCCGGCCCGGGATGGCCGCGCTGTCGCTGGGCACCAGCGGTGCGCTGCGCGGGGTGCGGGAGAACCCCGGCGTGGACGAGCGTGGCCGGCTGTTCTGCTACGCGCTGGCCGACGGCCTGTGGGTGGCCGGCGGCGCGGTGAGCAACGGCGGCGTGGTGGCGGCGTGGGCATCGGACACGTTCGGCGTACCCGTGCACGACCTGCTGGACGAGGCGGCCGCGGCCGATCCCGCAGGGCTGGTGGCGCTGCCCTACCTGCTCGGCGAGCGGGCGCCGTGGTGGGACCCCGATCCCCGGGCGGTGCTGCTCGGGCTGCGCCGCGAGCACGGCCGGGCCGAGATCACCAGGGCCATGATCGAGGGCGTCGGCCAGCAGCTCGCCCTGGTGGCCGAGTCGCTGGACGGCCTGACCGAGATCAGGGTGACCGGCGGCGCGTTCCGCTCGGCGGTGTGGGGGCACGTGCTCTCCGCGGCGCTGGGCCGGGACCTGGCCGTCACCGCCGACGAGGGCGGTTCCGGCCTGGGCGCCGCGCTGCTGGGCTGGCGCGGCCTGGGCGAACTGGACTCGCTGGCCGAGGTGGCCGAACTGGTCACCCCGACCGGCGCGATCCACCCCGATCCCGCGCTCGCCGAACGGCTCGCCACCACCAGGGCGCTGGTCACCAGCGCCCACGACGCCCTGGTCAGCCTGCTTGGCCAGCGGTGACCAGCGTGACGTCGTCCGGCGCAGGGTCCGGGACTGCCGGACCCC
>DATEPR010000312.1:0-3331 GCA_035273045.1 Pseudonocardiaceae bacterium
GCGGCTGGTACGACGTGACCGCCACGGTGGCCGGCGACCCGGCGTTCGTGCGCCGGTTCGCCGGTCACGTGGAGAACGGCGAGGACTCGATCTCCGGCTGACCCGCCGCCGGGTCAGCCGATCGGGTCGAGCCGGATCACCGGGAACACGCGGTCGGTCTTCTTGCCGTGCTCGCGGAAGCCCGGCTTGAAATCGTTCACTTCTCCATACTATTGAACGTTCACCATCACACACCGGAGAGTGATTCTGATCGCACCGCCTAGACTCGGCGCGTGACGGCGGAATCGCAGGTGAGAGAGGGCGACGCGGAGCACCCCAGGGAGAAGCAGCGCGGACCCGTCGTGCTGCGGCGGTCGCGGCTGGCCGAGCCGACGACCACCGACCAGCGCCTGCTGGACTCCCGCGGCCCGTCGGACTGGGTGCACACCGACCCGTGGCGTGTGCTGCGCATCCAGGCCGAGTTCGTCGAGGGCTTCGGCGCCCTGGCCGAGGTGCCCAAGGCGGTCACCGTCTTCGGTTCCGCCAGGACCCGGCGCGACCATCCGGAGTACGCCCAGGGCAGGGAACTGGGCGCCGCGCTCGCCGCCGCCGGCTACGCGGTCATCACCGGCGGCGGTCCCGGCTCGATGGAGGCGGTCAACCGGGGCTGCTCGGAGGCCGGCGGCCTGTCCGTCGGGCTGGGCATCGAGCTGCCGTTCGAGCAGGGCCTGAATCCGTGGGTCGACCTCGGCGTGAACTTCCGCTACTTCTTCGCCCGCAAGACCATGTTCATCAAGTACGCCCAGGCGTTCATCTGCCTGCCCGGCGGTTTCGGCACCCTGGACGAGCTGTTCGAATCGCTCACCCTGGTGCAGACGAAGAAAGTCACGAAGTTTCCGGTGGTCCTGTTCGGCACCCGGTACTGGGGCGGTCTCTACGACTGGCTGAACGGCACCGTGCACGAGGGCGGCAAGATCAACGCCAAGGACATGGAACTGCTGCACCTGACCGACGACATCGGCGATGCCGTGCGGGTGGTCGAGGACGCCTACCAGGCCTGGCAGGACGCCCACTGACCGCTCCCCCGCTGCGTCGGGGCGAGCAACTGGGTTTCCGAGTCGGTGGGGCTCCACACCAGGTTGTCGCCGTCGGTGGGCGTGAACGCGGTGTGTGCGAAGTCCGCGTCGAACGCCTTCTCGATGGCGTTCACGTCGATCTGGTTGCTGTCGATGACCGCGAAGTCCCGCGTGGTGGGGTAGAACTGGCTGGTCAGGTTGCCGGTCATGATCGCGGAGTCGGTGCCGTCCACGGTGATCGTCTTCTGGTGCGCGGATGCGGTCGCGGTGGCGACGCAGCCGGCGGCGACCAGGCCGAGAATTGTGGGCGCGACGAATAGGCGGCACAGCTTCATTGTCACGGTCATTTTCGTTGGTGGACGGGCCGAATCGGTTATAACCGCGGCACGCCCGACCCATCAACGAAATGATGCGTGAATAGCTGGGTCAGAAGTTGACAGCAAATTCGGGCAGTTGAATTTTCACAGTTGACCGGACAATTGTCGTTCAGGCGGCGTCCGGACGCTTGTGGTAGGCGTCCACGTACTCCTGGCCGGACAGCTGGAGAATCGAGTACATGATCTCGTCGGTCACCGACCGGCGGATCGCCGGCGAGTCGGCCAGCCCGTCGTAGCGGGCGAAGTCCAGCGGCTTGCCGAACCGCACCGTGACCGGCTTGAGCCGGGGCACGTGGGCGCCCTTCGGCATCATCGCGTCGGTGCCGATCACGGCCAGCGGCACCACCGGCGCGCCGGTGGTGAGGGTCAGTTGCGCGACCCCGGTGTGGCCGCGGTGCAGGCGGCCGTCCAGTGAACGGGTGCCCTCCGGGTAGATGCCGAACGCGCCGCCGCCGCGCAGCACCTCGGTGGCCACCTCCAGCGCGGCCAGTGACGCCCGGCCCTTGCCCCGGTCCACCGGGACGTGCCCGAGCGCGCCGAGCAGGCCGCCGACCAGCCGGGCGCGTGGGCTGCGGCCGCTGAAGTACTCGGACTTGGCCAGGAAGGCGACCGGGCGGCCGGCGACCAGCGGGATCACCACGCTGTCGATGAAGGAGAGGTGGTTGCTGGCCAGGATCACCGCACCGTGCCGGGGTACGTTCGCCACGCCCTCGACGGTCGGGCGGTAGACGACCTTCGCGGCCGGGGCGACCACACCACGCAGCACCTCGTACAGCACCGCAGCCCTCCTTGCGTCACACCGAGGCTACCCGGCGACGGCACCGGCGCGGAATGGTCGTGGCAGGCTGTGGTGGTGACGGCGATCAGGTTCGGCACCCGGAAAGTGCCTCGTGACCGCGCGCTGGTGATGGCCATCGTGAACCGCACCAAGGACTCGTTCTACGACCGCGGCGCCACGTTCGCGGACGACGCGGCGCTGCGCCGGGTGGCCGAGGTCGTGGCCGACGGCGCCGACATCGTCGACATCGGCGGCGTCCGGGCGGGCGCCCAGGGCGAGACCGTGGACGTGGCGGAGGAACTGCGCCGGGTGGTGCCGTTCGTGGCTGCCGTGCGGGAGCGGCACCCGGAGATCGTCATCTCGGTGGACACGTGGCGGCACGAGGTGGGCCGCGAGGTGTGCGCGGCCGGCGCCGACCTGATCAACGACACCTGGGCCGGCGCCGACCCGAAGCTGGCCGAGGTGGCCGCCGAGTTCGGCGCCGGCATCGTCTGCTCGCACACCGGGAACCTGCCGCCACGCACCGATCCGCACCGGGTGCGCTACGCCGACGTGGTGGCCGAGGTGACCGCCGAACTGGTCGCCGCGGCCGAGCGGATGGTCGGCATCGGGGTGCCGGCGGACAGCATCCTGATCGACCCCACCCACGACTTCGGCAAGAACACCTGGCACGGCCTTGAGCTGCTGCGCCGGCTGGACGAGCTGGTCGCCACCGGCTGGCCGGTGTTGATGGCCTTGTCCAACAAGGACTTCGTCGGCGAGACCCTGGGCGTCGGGCTGACCGAGCGGGTGGACGGCACGCTCGCCGCGACCGCCGTCGCGGCCTGGCGGGGCGCCAGCGCGTTCCGCGCGCACGAGGTGCGGCGGACCAGGCACGTCGTGGAGATGGTGGCCAGCATCGCCGGCACCAGGCCACCCGCCGACGTGGTCCGGGCCCTGGCATGACGCTGTCGCATGCGGCGGCCGCGTGGTTCGCCGCGCGCACCTGGCAGCGTCCGCAGTGGACGGTGGACGAGCTGGTGCGGGCCAGGGCCGGCCGGACGGTCAGTGTCGTGCTGCCGGCGCTGAACGAGGAGCGGACCGTCGGCGGTGTGGTGAGGTCGGTGTTGCCGCTGGTCGGC
>DATEPR010000313.1:0-9806 GCA_035273045.1 Pseudonocardiaceae bacterium
TGGCCGGGCAGGTCCTGGTCGACCAGCACGACCGACGCCCCGGCACGGCTGGCGTGGTGGGCGACACTGGCCCCGGCGACACCGGCGCCGACCACGATGACCCGCATGTGCTCGTCCTCCGGGTTGGGTGGCGTCCGGCCAGGTTGAAGTATAAGTAGGAGGCATGTCAGCCACTGCCGACTGGGACGGTGACCCGCCGCCGTCGATGGCGAACCCCGCGCTGCTGCGGGAGCCGCCGGTCACCGAGCGGGGCGCGCGGACCAGGGCGACGCTGGTCGCGGCGGCCCGCCGGGTGTTCGAGCGCCTGGGCTACCTGGACGCCCACCTGACCGACATCACGCGGGCGGCGAAGTGCTCGACCGGCACGTTCTACACGTACTTCCGCAGCAAGGAGGAGATCTTCGCCGCCGTGCTGGAGCAGGTCCAGGAGGACATGCTGCACCCCGGCATGGACCGGGTGCCCGACGACGGCGACCCGTACGCGGTGCTGGAGGCGAGCAACCGGGCCTACCTGGAGGCGTTCCGGCGCAACGCGAAGCTGATGGTGCTGCTGGAACAGGTGGCCAGCATCGACCCGGCGTTCCGGGAGCTGCGCCGCCGCCGCGCCGAGGCGTTCGTGCGGCGCAACGCCAGGGGCATCGCCGACCTCCAGCGGCGGGGGATCGCCGATCCGGCGCTGGACCCGGAACTGGCGTCCCAGGCGCTGTCCAGCATGGTCAGCAGGGTGGCGTTCGCGACGTTCACCGAGCCGACCGGCGAACGGGACTTCGAGCACGTGGTGGACACCGTGACCAGACTGTGGGCCAATGCGCTACGCCTCGCCGACGGCCGTTGAACTTGACGTCAGGTTCAACTAGAAAGGGCGCATGTCGCTGTTCGAGATGTCCGATCGGGCCAAGCGCTACCAGGCCGACCTGCTGGCGTTCATGGACGAACACGTCTACCCGGCGGAACCGGTGTACGCGCGGCAGATGCGCGAGTCCGGCGACCCGCACCACCAGCCGCAAGTCATCGAGGACCTGAAGGCGGAAGCCCGCGCGCGCGGGCTGTGGAACCTGTTCCACCCGCACCCGGACTGGGGGCCGGGCCTGACCAACCTGGAGTACGCGCCGCTGGCCGAGATCATGGGCCGCAGCCACCTGGCGTCCGAGGCGACCAACTGCAACGCGCCGGACACGGGCAACATCGAACTGCTCACCCTGTTCGGCACCGAAGAACACAAAGAGCGCTACCTGAAGCCGTTGCTGGACGGCACGATGGCGTCCGGTTTCGCCATGACCGAGCCCGCCGTGGCCAGTTCCGACGCCACCAACATCGAACTGAGCATGGTGCGCGACGGCGACGAGTACGTGCTCAACGGCCGGAAGTGGTTCACCACCAACGCGATGCACAAAAACTGCCGGGTGCTGATCGTGATGGGCAAGACCGATCCGGCCGCGCCACCGCACCGGCAGCAGTCGATGCTGGTGGTGCCGATCGACGCGCCCGGCATCACCGTGCTGCGCAGCCTCACCGTGTTCGGCTACGAGGACCGGGTGGGCCACGCGGAGATCACGTTCGAGAACGTGCGGGTGCCCGTGTCGGACATCCTGGTCGGCGAGGGCGAGGGGTTCGCGATCAGCCAGGCCAGGCTCGGCCCCGGCCGGATCCACCACTGTATGCGGTCCATCGGCGTGGCCGAGCGGGCGCTGGAACTGATGTGCCGCCGCGCCCGCAGCCGGGTCACGTTCGGCAAGCCGCTGGCCGAACGGGAGAACATCCAGGACTGGATCGCCGAGTCGCGCATCGGGATCGACATGGTGCGGCTGCTCGTGCTGCGCGCCGCGTACCTGATGGACACCGTCGGCAACAAGGCGGCCCGCGCCGAGATCGCGCAGATCAAGGTGGCCACCCCGGACGTCGTGCTGAAGGTGATCGACCGGGCCATCCAGGTGCACGGCGGCGCCGGCGTGACCGACGACTTCCCGCTGGCGTCGATGTACGCGCACATGCGGACCGTGCGGATCGTGGACGGCCCGGACGAGGTGCACAAGCGGGCGATCGCCAGGCACGAACTGCGCCAGTACGACGAGAGCCGGGCGTGACCACGCCGGAGGAGGGCTTCCCGCTGGCCGAGGTGCCCGCGTGGTACGCGCGCCAGTTCCCGGACCAGGTCGCGGTCCGCTGCGGTGACACCCAGCTGACCTGGCGGCAACTGCACCTGGCCAGCAACCGGGTGGCACACGGCCTGCGCCGGGACGGCGACATCGCCGGTCGGATCGTCAGCCTGCTGCTCCCCAACAGCGTGGACGTCGCGGTCGCGATCTTCGCCTGCTACAAGGCGGGCGCGGTGCCGCAGCCGCTGTCCAACCGGCTGACCGACGTGGAACGGGACGAGATCCTGGCCCTGGCCGACCCGGCCGCGGTGATCGACGGTGTCACCACCACGGTCTCCGGCCTCGCCGCGCTGGGTGACGAGTCCGACCTGCCCACGGTGGTCGCGCCGAGCTGGAAGGCCCCCACCTCCGGTGGTTCCACCGGCCGGCCGAAGATCATCCTGGCCGGCTCGCCCGCCGAACTGCGGCTGCTCGGGCCGCGGCGGTGGGGCGTCCAGGCGGGGGAGCGAATGCTGATCACCGCGCCGGTGCACCACAACGCCCCGTTCGGCACCCTGTGCTACGCCCTGTTCCTCGGCGGCACCGTCACCCTGATGCCCCGGTTCGACCCGGAACAGGTGCTGGCCGACGTGCAGCGGCACGCCATCACCTGGCTGTACCTGGTGCCCACGATGATGCGCCGCATCCACGCGCTGCCCGAACAGACGAAGCGGCGCTACGACCTGTCCTCGCTGCGTGCCGCCTGGCACGTGGCCGCGCCCTGCCCGCCGTGGCTGAAACGTGCCTGGATCGACTGGCTGGGACCGGAACGGGTGTGGGAGCTGTACGCCGGGACCGAGGCGTCCGCCGGCTGCACCATCGGCGGCGTCGACTGGCTGGCCCATCCCGGCTCGGTCGGCCGCACCACCTGGGGCGAGATCAAGATCGTCGCCGAGGACGGCACCGACGTCACCGAACCCGGCGTGGCCGGCGAGGTCTACACCAGGGTCACCCCGGGCAATCCGCCCGCCTACCGCTACATCGGCGCCACCGCCAAGGAGGTCGACGGCTGGGCGTCCCTGGGCGACATCGGCGAGTTCGACGCCGACGGCTTCCTGTACCTGCACGACCGGCTGACCGACATGATCCTCGTCGGCGGCGTCAACGTGTTCCCCGCCGAGGTGGAGAACGCGCTGCTGGCCCACCCGGACGTGCTGTCCGCCGCGGTCGTCGGCCTGCCCGACGACGACCTGGGCAACCGGGTGCACGCCATCGTGGAGACGACCGCCTCGGCGGACGAGTTGGCCGCGTTCCTGGAGACCAGGCTGTCCCCGCACAAGCGGCCCAGGACGATCGAGATCACACACCAGCCATTACGCGACGACACCGGGAAGATGCGACGCTCAGCCCTGCGCGCCGAACGCATGAAGGGAGCCGGTGCATGGTGACCAGCTACGAGGTGACCGGCGGGGTCGCGGTCATCCGGATCGACAACCCACCGGTGAACGGCCTGAGCCACGCCACCCGCGAGGGCGTCATGGGCGACCTGGAGCGGGCGCTGGCCGACGACGCGGTGACCGCGATCGTGCTCACCGGACGGCCGGGATTCTTCAGCGCGGGCGCCGACATCGCCGAGTTCGGCACGCCGAAATCCGGTGCCGTGCCGCGGCTCGGTGAGGTGATCGCCGCGCTGGAGTCGGCGGCCAAGCCGGTGGTCGCGGCCATCGACGGTGACGCCCTGGGCGGCGGCCTGGAACTGGCGCTGGGCGCCCACTACCGGGTCGCCACCGCCACCAGCCGGCTCGGCCTGCCCGAGGTGAACCTCGGCCTGGTGCCCGGGGCCGGCGGCACCCAGCGGCTGCCCAGGGTGGTCGACGCGCTCACCGCCGCCGAGATGGTCAGCAGCGGCGCCCCGCGCACCGCGGCCGACCTGGCCGCGCTGGACGGCCAACGCCTGCTGGACCGGGTGGTCGACGCCGACGTGGTCGCCGCGGCCGTCGCGTTCGCGACGGAGATCGCCGGCGTGCGGCCACTGCCGAAGGTCCGGGACCTGCCGGTCGACGAGGCCGACCTGACCGGCCTGGAGGAGCGATTGCGCAAGCGGGGCAAGGGATTCAAGGCTCCGCTGGTCGCGGTGGACCTGGTCGGACTCGCCGCGCGGACAACCCCCTTCGAAGACGGCCTGAGCGGAGAACAGGCGTCGTTCCGGGAACTGCTGGCCGATCCGCAGTCGGCCGCGCTGCGGCACGCCTTCTTCGCCGAACGCGCCGCCCGCCGCATCCCGGACATCCCGGCCGGCACCGCGCCCCGGCCCGTGGACCGGGTCGGCGTGATCGGCGCCGGCACCATGGGCGGCGGCATCGCGATGAACTTCCTCAACGTCGGCATCCCGGTCACCATCGTGGAGACCACGCAGGAGGCGCTGGACCGCGGGCTGAGCGTGATCCGCCGCAACTACCAGGCCCAGGTCGACCGGGGCAAGTTGGCCGCCGCCGAACTGGACCGCCGGATGGGCCTGCTCACCCCGACCCTCGACTACGCCGCGCTGGCCGACGCCGACCTGGTGATCGAGGCCGTGTTCGAGGACATGGACGTCAAGCGGGCCGTGTTCGGCCGGCTGGACGAGATCGCCAAGCCCGGCGCGATCCTGGCCACCAACACGTCCTCGCTCAACGTGGACCGGATCGCGGCCGTCACCACGCGGCCCGGTGACGTCGTCGGCATGCACTTCTTCAGCCCCGCCAACGTGATGCGGCTGCTGGAGGTGGTGCGCGCCGACGCCACCGCCGACGACGTGCTCGTCACCGCCATGGCCGTCGGCCGGCGGATCGGCAAGGTCTGCGTCGTGGCCAGGGTGTGCGACGGCTTCATCGGCAACCGGATGCTGGCCAGCTACCGCGCGGCCGCGTCGGACCTGGTGCGGGCCGGGGCGTACCCGGCGGACGTGGACGCGGCCATCGAAGGGTTCGGCTTCGCCATGGGTCCGTTCCGCATGGGCGATCTCGCCGGCCTGGACATCGGCTGGGCCGTGCGCAAGCGCCGCTACGCCGAACGCCCGGACACGCCGAGGGACGAGATCGGCGACGCGCTGTGCGAGCTGGGCCGGTTCGGGCAGAAGACCGGCGGCGGCTGGTACGACTACCGGCCCGGCAGCCGCGACCCGCAGCCCAGCCCGGTCGTGGCCGACGTCCTGGCCGACTACTGGCGCCGGCACGACGTCACACCGCGCACGTTCGAACCCGAGGACATCGTGCGGCGACTGGTGTTCGCGCTCGTCGACTCGGGCGCGCACGTCCTGGAGGAGGGCATCGCCCTGCGGGCGTCCGACATCGACGTGGTCTACCTGTACGGATACGGATTCCCCAGGCACCGAGGCGGGCCGATGTGGTACGCGGACTCGGTGGGACTGGGGACCGTGCTGGAATCGCTGCGGAATTACCACGGCGACGACGGCTGGTCTCCGGCTGACCTGCTAGTTCGGTTGGCGGCCGAGCAGGGCACCTTCAGCCAGAGCCAGCCGCCGTCAGCCGTGTCCGGATGACCCGCCGCCGTGGGGGCCACCACCACCTGCGCCCCGGTGGTGGTCGTCGCCGGGCTCCGGTTCAGATTGGCTTGTGGTGGGCGCCTGAGTCTGCGCCTGTTGTGTCTGTTCCTGTGTCCGCGGCTGCGCCGTCGCCGTGGTCACGGTGTGCCGGATCGCCTCGTGGTTGGGCGGATCGTCCGCGCCGGGCACGTGGGTCGCGGACGGGTGGTGCGACGTCGTGGGCGCGGTGATCGTCGAGTGGTCACGGTCCACCGTCGCGGTGTGATCCTGCTGCGGTTGTGGGGTGGTGACACCCCGAGGGGGCGGGATCCACAGCGGGGCCGGCGTGTCGCTCACCCCGCCGGGACTGCCGACGACCGACCACAGAGCCGAACCGCCGAACGTGATGGCGGCGGCGCCACCGAGGGCGGCCACCACCAGGGACGCACCGGCCAGCACGCGCAGGTGCGGGCGGACGCGGTGTTGCCCCGGCTCGGCTCGTGTTTCGAACACGACCGGCCGGTTGCGGGAGTCATCCAGCAGGTCGGTCATGTCTCCATTGTTGGTTGGGGACTCGGGCGGCTGCCATAGTCCGATGGTCCTAGTACCTGGACCGGTACCCGGACAGTGCGTCTGATCAGTGTCTTTGCGCACGGCGGCCCGTCCCGGCGAACTGGGACGGGCCGCGTCGGTCCGGTGGTGCGGTGGTTCAGCTCTCGTCGGTCTCGCGGTCGGCGTGGCGTTGCGCCCACAGGGCCGCCTGGGTGCGGTCGGCGACGCCGAGCCGCTGGTAGACGCTGGTCAGGTGGGCCTTCACGGTGCGTTCGGTGATGCCCAGCCGGCGCGCGATCGTCTTGTTCGGGTGGCCGTCACCGACCATTCGCAACACCTCGCGCTCCCGCCCGGTCAGGTGCACGCCCGGCTCCTCGGCGGTACGCCGGTGGGTGAGCAGCACCCTGGCCGCCTTCGGGTCCAGCGGCGACCCACCGCTCACCACGTCCCGGATGCCGGCGAGGATCCGCTCCGGCTCGCTGTGCTTGAGCAGGTAGCCCTCGGCGCCCGCCTCCAGCGCGTCCAGGATGCGGGCCTGGTCGGAGAACGACGTCAGCACCAGTACGTGCACGTCGGGGTTCAGCGCCACGATCCGCGCGGTCGCCTGCACCCCGTCGGTGCCCGGCATGGACAGGTCCATCAGCACCACGTCCGGCTTCAGCTCCTCGGCCAGTTGGATGGCCGTGGTCCCGTCGGTCGCCTCGCCGACCAGCACGAGATCGTCCGTCGTGTTCAGCAGCTGGGCGAGCCCGGCGCGCACGATCGCGTGGTCGTCGGTGATCAGAACGCGGATCATCGCAGCGGTACCTCAGCTTCCACTCGGGTGCCCTGGCCGGGCGCGGCTCGGACGGACAGGGAACCACCGGCCCTGGCCAGCAGATCCCCGATCGAGCGCAGGCCGAAATGGCCGTCGTCGGACCGCTGGTCCAGTTCGGCGTCGTCGAAGCCGCGTCCGTCGTCGTCAATCACCAGTGTGACCTTGTCCTCGTCCTGCATGACGCTGATCACCGCCGATCTCGCGCCGCTGTGCGAGATCACGTTCCGCACCACCTCCTGAGCGGTGCGGAACAACAACGCGGCGGAGGGTAGCGGAAGATCCTCGGCACCGTCGGTGTCCAGGCTCACCTCGATGCCGCTGCGCTCCATGCCGTCGGCCAGTTCGGTCAGCGCCGAGGCCAGCCCCTCGTCGGCCAGGTTCGGCGGGTAGATGTCCACCAGCAGCGATCGCAGCGCGCGGATGCTGGACCGCAGCCGGGTGGAGGCGTCCGAGATCAGCTCGGCCCGCCGGGTCTCGTCCGGTTGGCCCAGCCGGGCCGCGTCCATCGCGTAGGTCAGGCCGGTCAGCTCCTGCACGACGCCGTCGTGCAGCTCACCGGCGATGCGGCGCCGTTCCGCGTCGGAGGCGTCGACGGCGTGCTGCAACAGCCGCTCCCGGTCCAGTTGCTGCCGCTGCACCCGCCGGGCCAGCGACCACGCGAACGGGATCTGCACCAGTTCCAGCACCAGCAGCGCCCCCAGCGACGGCGGCGCGAACCGCCGCCACGCCGCCTCACCGGCGGCGGTGACCGCGTTGTACCGGTAGTAGGTCTCGAACAGCAGCGGCTGGTTGGTGGTGCTGCGCACCCCGATGTAGACCTCCAGCAGCTTGCCGAACGGCCGCTCGTACTGGTTCTCCTGCCTGGACAGGTCGCTGACCTCGGAGTCGGCGCCCTGCTGGCGCATCGCCGCCATCTCCTCGGCGGGCAGCGGGAACACCTTGCCGATCAGCTGCTTCTCGTCCGAGTACACGATCCGGCTGTCCGCGGTCCACAGCTTCACCCGCACCAGGGAACTGCCCGGCTGCAAAACGTAACGCCGTATGGTCTGGTTGAAGCTCGCGAACGCGGCCTTGTCTCCCGCGACGACGCCCGGCGTCAGCTTGGGCTCGACGGTCCCGTGCGCGATCACCGAGGTCGTCTGGGTCGCCGCGGCGACCGCCTGCTCCGTACCGGCCTGCCTGGCGATATAGGCGAGCAGGGCGGCGAGCGACAGCAGGACGACGACGCCAGCTCCGGTGAACCGCGCGACCAGGCCCGCGGTGGACAGCGGGGTGTCGGGGTCACGTCGGCGGAAGAACCACATACGGTGAAGCCTAGGCGAACAACCTGTCCATTACGGACGTCGTTCATCGGCGTAGTACCAACGTCCAATGGCAGGTCGCACTAACTCCTGGTGAACATCGGTTCATGCGACTTCCCTTGGCCATCCGCGTCGCCGCCCCAGCGGCCCGCCCGCAGGTCCCCGCGCTGGGGGCGGCGGCGGTGCTGTCGCTGGTGCGGGCGGCCGTGCTGCTGGCCGAGCCGTGGCCGCTGGCGATCGCGGTGGACCACGCGATCAACCGCCGCCCCTTCACCGGCCTGCTGTCGGTGTTCAACGGCGTCTCGCCGTTCGTGCTGCTCGCCCTGTCCGCGGCGGCGTTGGTGCTGCTCAACGCGGGTGTCGGGCTGCTGGACCTGACCAGCACGCTGTTCGGCGAACGCGCGGCCGAGCGGATCGGCGCGACCCTGCGCCAGGGCCTGTTCGACCGGTCCATGTCACTGTCGCTGCGCTGGCACGACCGGATGCGCAGCGGCGAACTCGTCTCCCGGCTGACCAGCGACGTCGGCCGGATCCTGGACGGCATCATCGCCGTCACCACGACCGTGCTGCCGGACACCGTCATGGTCGTCACGGTGCTGGTCGTGCTCGCCACCTTCTCACCGGAGTTGGCGCTGATCGGGCTGGCCGTCGCGCCGGTGCTGGCCGTGCTGGCCGCCCGCCAGCGGCGCCGCGTCAGGGACGCCCAGTCCGAGGCCCGTCACGAGTCCGGCCGGTTGGCCGCGGTCACCAGCGACCTGTTCCGCAATGTGCGGGCGGTGCAGGCGTTCGGCCGGCTCGGGCGGGCCAGTTCGATCTTCGGCCACCGCAACCGGGAGTTGCTGCGGGCCGACCTGGACACCGTCGGCGTCGAGGCCCGGTGGACCCCGCTGGCCGACCTGGTGCTGGCCGGCGGTGCCGGGCTGGTGCTGGTGGTGGGTGGCAGCCAGGTGATCGGCGGCAGCCTGACCGTGGGCAGCCTGCTGGTCGTCCTGGCGTACCTGGAGGACCTCTACTCGCCGGTGCGCGGACTGGCCAAACTCGCCGGCTCACTGGCCAAGGCCGGTGCCAGCGCGGCCCGGGTGCACGAGGTGCTGGCCGCCACCGAGGCCGTCGTCGACGCCCCCAACGCCCGCCCGGCACCGCTGTTCATCCGGGAGGTGCGGTTCGAGAACGTCGGATTCTCCTACGAGCCGGGCCTGCCGGTGCTGCGCGACTTCGACCTGACCGTGACCTCCGGTGAGACGGTGTGCCTGTTCGGACCCAGCGGTGCGGGCAAGAGCACGGTGCTGCACCTGCTGCTGCGCCTCTACGACGTGGAGACCGGGCGGATCCTGGTCGACGGGCTGGACATCCGCGGCCTGGACCGCTACAGCCTGCGCCGCCGGATGGCCTTCGTGCCCCAGGACCCGTGGCTGCTGGACGCCACCATCGCCGAGAACATCGCCTTCGGCTCCCGCCAGGCCACCCGCGCCGAGGTGTTGCAGGCCGGCCGCGACGCGCTGGTGGACGAGTTCGCCGCGACCCTGCCGCACGGCTTC
>DATEPR010000314.1:0-4278 GCA_035273045.1 Pseudonocardiaceae bacterium
GAGCTGACCGCCACCCGGCTCGCCCCCGGCAGCGTGCACGCCTTCGTGGAACTGCACATCGAGCAGGGGCCGAAGCTGGAGGCGTCGGGCACCCAGATCGGGGTCGTGACCTCGATCGTCGGCCTGGGCGGTGCGGTGGTCGACTTCACCGGCCGCGCCGACCACGCGGGCACGACACCGATGGGGCTGCGCAGCGACGCGCTGCTGGCCGCGGCCGCGTACCTCACCGAGCTGCCCGGGATCGCCCGGTCCAGCGGGCCGGACTCGGTGGTCACCTGCGGCCTGCTGCGGGTGGCGCCCGGCGGTGCCAACGTGGTGCCCGGACTGGCGTCGGTCACGCTGGACTTCCGCGACCCGGACGCCGGCCGACTGGCCGCGCTGGAACGGGAACTGGCCACGGTCGCCGAGCGGGTCGCGCGGGCGCACGGCGTCGGCGTGACGTGGCGGCCGGAGGAGTCGATCGACCCGATGCCGATGAGCGCGACCGTGCGGGACGCGATCACCCGGTCGGCCCACGACCTCGGCCTGACCACGGTGGCGATGCCGTCGGGAGCCGGCCACGACTCGCAGAACATGGCCCACCTGGCACCCACCGGCATGATTTTCGTGCCCAGCAAGGACGGCCGTTCCCACTCGCCCGCCGAGCACACCGATTTCGCCGATGTCGAGCGCGGTGCCAACGTCCTGCTGTCCACTGTGCTCACACTGGCCACCGGCGGATGACCCGCTGCCCGGAATGCGCCGAGTCGACCGAGTCCTGACCGAACACCGCCCCGCGCTGGAACCGTTCGACTGGGATGCCGACCTGGAGCGGGTGTGCGGCCGGTTCACCGCCAGGCTGGCCGGTCTCACCACCGCACATGAGGCGCATCACCACCTGCACGACATCCGGGCGGGCCTAACGTGTACCTGATGGGCACGAAGGACGACGGATGACCGAACGCGGGCGGGCGGGCCGTTGACGGGCCGCACCGGTATGCCCGTCGGCAGGCACACCGGTGCGCTGTCCCGCACCGGGCTGCGTCGTGTCCTGGCGGTGCTGTGCTGCACCGAAATCACCAGTTGGGGCGTGCTGTACTACGCCTTTCCGGTGTTGGCTCCGGCCATCGCGCGGAACACGGGCTGGTCGGCGACCTGGGTGACGGCGGCGTTCTCCGCCGGTCAGGTCACCGCGGCCGTGGCCGGCATCCCGGTGGGCCGGTGGTTGGACCGTTGGGGACCGCGTCGCGTGATGACCGCCGGGTCGGTGCTGGCGGTGCCGGCGGTGCTGGGCATCGCCACCGCCCGGACCATCCCGTGGTTCGTGGCCGCGTGGATCGTGGCCGGCTGTGCCATGGCGGCCGTGCTCTACCCGCCGGCGTTCGCGGCGCTGACCCGGTGGTGGGGCCAGCGGCGGGTGCGGGCGTTGACCGCCGTGACGCTGGTGGCGGGGCTGGCCAGCACGGTGTTCGCGCCGCTGACCGCGCTGGTCTCGGCGCACCTGGACTGGCGGCACACGTACGTCGTGCTGGCCGCCGTGCTCGCGGTCGTCACCATCCCCGCCCACCTGTTCGGCCTGGCCGGGCACTGGCCGGCGGGCGAAGCGGGACACGAGGTGGCGCCTCCCCGCTCGGTGTACCGCAGCCGGGCGTTCGTGTTGCTGGCCGTGGCACTGAGCCTGGCCGCGTTCGCCATCTACGCCGTGGTCGTGAACCTGGTGCCGCTGTTGGTCGGTCGGGGCATGGCCACCTCGACCGCCGCGCTGGCGCTCGGGCTGGGCGGAGTGGGCCAGGTGTCCGGCCGGCTCGGCTACGGCAAGCTGGTCGCGGTGACCAGCGTGCGCACCAGGACGTCGTTGGTGCTGGGAGCGGCCGCCGCGACGATCGCGCTGCTGGCCGTGGTGCCCGGACCCACGGTGTTGGTGATCCTGATAGCGATGCTGGTCGGCGCTACCCGTGGCGTGTTCACGTTGGTCCAGGCCACTGCGGTGAGCGACCGTTGGGGTGCGGCGCATTTCGGGCGGCTCAACGGCCTGCTCTCCGCGCCTGCGACGTTGGCGATGTCGGTGGCCCCATGGGCCGGCACGGCGCTCGCGGTGTGGCTCGGCGGTTACCCGCGGGTGTTCCTGCTGCTCGGGGTCGTCGGCGTGGTCGCTGCCGTGATCGCCACCACGTCGGTACCCGCGCGCCGGTCCGACTAGCCGACAGACAATTCATGGACAGCTTCAATACAGGGTCGACGACAATATCGATTTCCATTTCAATCGTCGAGTCCGCTGGTAGCACCGCCCTCAACTGCGGCTTGACAGCGCCGTTGACGGCCTAGAGAGTAGCGGCCACGACTCTATACTGTGGAGGCTGGATGAACTACTCCGCAGGCACCGAGGCCCCCGCACGGCAATCGGGGCTCGCGGCCACGCTCCGCCCACGCCATGTCAGCATGATCGCGTTCGGCGGGACGATCGGCGCCGGAATCTTCGTCGGCAGCGGCCAGACCATCGCGTCCATCGGTCCGGCCGTCGTCGTGAGCTATCTCGTGGTCGGAGTGGTCGCGGTCGTCGTGATGCGACTGCTCTCCGCGCTCACCCAGGGCGACCCGGACTGCGGTGCGTTCGCCGTCTACGCCGGCCAGGCGTTCGGCCACGTGGGACGGTTCTCGGTGGGCTGGATGTACTGGTGGCTACTGGTGGTCACGGCCGCGGTCGAGTCGGCTGGCGCCGCGTCGATCGCGCACACGTGGCTGCCGGGAATGCCGTCGTGGGGTTGGTCACTCATGTTCGTGGGCGTGCTCACGCTGGTCAATCTCGGTCCGGTGAGGATGTTCGGCGAGTTCCAGTTCTGGCTCGCGATCATCAAGGTGGCGGTGGCCGTGGGCGTGCCGGTGCTGGCCGTGTTGGCGGTGCTCGGCGTGCTGCCGTCGGTGCACTCGCCCGGTCTCTCGAACGTGGTCGACAACGGCGGTCTGGTGCCGTTCGGCACCGGTTCGGTGTTCACCGGCATGCTCGTGGCCGCGTTCTCGTTCATCGGCATCGAGATGGCGGCGATCGCGTCCGGCGAGGCGGACCGGCCCAGCCGGGTGGTCCGCAAGTCCATCCGGGTCACCGCGTACACCGTGCTCGGCGTCTACCTGGTGGCCACGATGATGACGGTCACACTGGCGCCGTGGAACTCCAAGTCGGTCGCGGCGAGCCCGTTCGGCACCATGATGAACGCCATGCACATCCCGGCCACCGCGTCGATCATCAACATCGTGGTGTTCACCGCGCTGCTGTCGGTGCTGAACTCGTGCGTGTACGCGGCGTCACGGATGGGTTTCTCGTTGGCACGGCATCAGGACGCACCCCGCTCGTGGCGCACGCTGTCCCGGAACCAGGTGCCGCGCAACGCGATCCTGTGGACCGGTGCGTTCGGCTTCGTGGTGTCGTTCGCGAACACCATCGCGCCGGGCAACGTCGGTCTGGTGCTGGTGGACTCGTCAGGCGCGGTCGGCATCATGGTGTGGATCGCGATCGCGTTGTCCTACCTGAAGATCCGGCCACGACCGGACCAGCGCCTGGCGGCCGCCCCGCAGCGGACACCGAGGCGACTGATGGTCGCGGCGTTGCTGTCGGCGCTGGCGCTGTTCGGGATGCTGGTGGGCATGGTGTTCGTGCCGTCGACGCAGTTGCAGCTGGTGATGACGGCGCTGCCCATCATCGTGATCTTCATCGTCGTGTTGTGGCGGGAAACGAACGCTTCGGCCGAGCCGGACATGTAGGGCACGGCCTGGTGGCCCACCGCCGAGGCGGTGGACCACCAGTGTGATGTCAGTCGCGGGAACGGCTACGCGAACGGCTGCGGCTGTGCCGCCGACGGCCACGGTGCCGCTCTCCGTGGTGTGACATCGGACCCTTGATCTCAATCATGGTGCCCATCTCCCTTCCCTATCGTTGTCCGGCCCAGTTGCCGGATACGGATGCCGAGGCAAGCTGGATATACACAATGTTCACCAGAACTTGGTGCGAGCTGCCATTGGCCGTTGGTACTACGCCGTTGGGCACGGCCGGCAGGGCTGGTAGGCGGCCCGTTGGGCACCATCGTGACCGGTAATGAGCTGCTGACCTGCGGTTATCCGGGATCGAGGGGTGGTGGACCATCCGGCGGGCGCCGACCCGGCCGCCGCGATGTCGAAGCGGGCTATTGTACTCGGGTGGTGACGAGCGGAACGGCCCGCAAAGGTCGCGGCCGGCTCGGCATGGCCATTGAGTCCTGATTGGACAGTGCATTCGCGACGGCTAGAACCATTTGTGCACTATGGACG
>DATEPR010000315.1:0-7990 GCA_035273045.1 Pseudonocardiaceae bacterium
CCGGGTCCTGGTCTGCCCGCCGTCCTCGCCGTCCCGTTGCTCCTGCCGGGCCGGCTCGGCCGGCGCGGTCGCGGTGCGCGTGACGGGCAGCTCGGTCTGGTCCTTCGCCGCCTGGGCGGCGCGCCCGTTGGCCCGGCCGGAGGACGCGGCCTGCCGCTCCTTGATGGCCGCGATCAGGTCGCTCTTGCGCATGCCGGCGGTGCCGCGCAGCCCCAGTTCGCCCGCGAGTTCCCGCAGCTCGGCGAGCACCATGCCGGACAGGCCGGCGCGCTTGCGCGGCGTCGTGCCGTTGGCGCCCGCGTGCGGTTCGGTGGCAGAGGATGCGGCAGCCGAGGCGGCCGATGCCGCGTCGCTGCTCAGCAAATCGGTGTTACTCACACATGTCCTTCCTGACCGGTCCACGCCTCCTACGTGGACCAGCGGACTTGCCGGCCGACGGAACGCGGACCGACAATTCGCCCAGTGCAGGCCGTCCTGATCGGGTTCGTCTGTCGTGACGAGACAACGGACCGCCAGCATGAACTGCTCGGCCACCACGGCTTCGGGTACCCGCCAATGCGGACCACCGCCGTCGCGGGGCCACCTTTCAGCAGGAGTGCGACCCAGGCCTGCACCAACCCGCTTGCATTGCACCTGGGAACTGCACCGGCGTCCGTGCGCGCGGTGACTGATCTGGCTTTGAGCGTAGACGCAGGCGTCCAAGCGTGCAACAACCGGGCCGGCGTGGCGCATCTTACGCCAATATCGGGTAACGGCACGAATGCGGCCCCGCCCGGCGTCAGCCCATTCGTGTCACACGGACGCCGACCCGGTCGATATCCAGTGGCAGCACGGAGAATCCGGTCGTGTCGACTTCGTCGGGGAGCCGGCCGTCGGTGGTGAGCACGAGTACCGACGGGCCGGCTCCGGACACCGTCGCCGGCGCCCCCGCCGCACGCAGCGAGTTCACCAGGCGGGACGTGTCCGGCCACGCCGGTTCCCGGTAGGCCTGGTGCAGCCGGTCCTCGGTGGCGGCCAGCAGCAGGTGCGGCGCCGCCGTGACGGCGTGCACGACCAGTGCCGAGCGGCCGGCGACGAACGCCGCGTCGGCGTGCGGCACATGGCCGGGCAGCAGGCCGCGGGTGGTCTTGGTGGCCGACTCGCCCGCCGGCACCAGCGCCACGGGCCGCAGGTCAGGATGTGGTTCCAGGCGCACCGCCCGGTAGCGGCCGGCGTCCTGCCAGGCGATCACCAGGCCGCCGAGCAGGCTGGCCGCCGCGTTGTCCGCGTGGCCTTCGAACTCGGCCGCGACCTGCAGCGCCGACTCGTCCACCGGCCGCCCGGCCAGCGCGAACCCGGCCGCGACACCCGCCACGACGGCCGCGGCGGACGAGCCGAGTCCGCGTGCGTGCGGCACGGCATTGTCACAGTTCAGCACCAGCCCGGGCGGGTGGTAGCCCACGCGGTCGAACGCGGCCCGTAGCGCGCACACCACCAGGTGGCTCTCGTCGGTG
The DNA here is from genome assembly GCA_035273045.1 of Pseudonocardiaceae bacterium. Classification (GTDB taxonomy): domain Bacteria; phylum Actinomycetota; class Actinomycetes; order Mycobacteriales; family Pseudonocardiaceae; genus DATEPR01. The sequence goes on from DATEPR010000315.1 coordinate 1,494, forward strand.
GGCACGGTGCCCGCGCCCTGCCCGGTGGTCCGCACCATCAGCCCGGAGTCGGCCAGCCGCACGTCGACGGTGTCGTACAGGGCCAGCGCCAGCCCGAGCGCGTCGAAACCGGGCCCGAGATTGGCGCTGGACGCCGGTACCCGAACCCGGACGGCCGTGGGCAGTTCGGTGGCCGGCACGGACGTCGCCACCTCGCTCACGACAACTCCAGGGCCGCGGCGACCGCCTGCGGGTCCACCGCCAGCGGTTCGATCTCCAGCACGCCCTCCAGGGCGGTGCCGGGATCCTTCAGGCCGTGACCGGTCACGGTGCACACCACCAGCGAGCCGGCCGGCAGCCGGCCGTCGGCCGCCGTGGCGAGCAGGCCCGCGACACTGGCCGCGGACGCCGGTTCGACGAACACCGCCTCCTGCGCGGCCAGCAGCCGGTAGGCCTGCATGATCCGCTCGTCGGTGACGGCGTGGAACAGCCCGCCGGACTCGTCCCGCGCGGCCACCGCCCCGGCCCACGACGCGGGATTGCCGATCCGGATCGCGGTGGCGATCGTCTCCGGCTTGCTCACCGGGGAACCGTGCACCAGTGGCGCGGCACCGTCCGCCTGGATGCCGAACAGCCGTGGCGTGGCGGACGTCACGCCGTCGGCGGCGTACTCGCGGTAGCCCTTCCAGTACGCGGTGATGTTTCCCGCGTTGCCGACCGGCAGCACGTGCACGTCCGGCGCCCTGCCCAGCACGTCGCAGACCTCGAACGCCGCCGTCTTCTGGCCTTCGATGCGCACCGGGTTCACCGAGTTGACCAGCGTGATCGGGTACTGCGCCGCCGTCTTGCGGGCCAGTTCCAGGCAGTCGTCGAAATTGCCGTCCACCTGGAGGATGCGGGCGCCGTAGGCGACCGCCTGGGCCAGCTTGCCCAATGCGATCTTGCCGCTGGGCACCAGGACCGCGCTGGTCATGCCGGCCCGCGCCGCGTACGCGGCGGCCGACGCGGACGTGTTGCCGGTGGACGCGCAGATCACCGCCCGTGCGCCCTGCGCCAGCGCCCACGTGACCGCGACGGTGAGGCCGCGGTCCTTGAACGAACCCGTCGGGTTGACGCCCTCCACCTTCAGCAGCACCCGGCAGCCGGTCAGTTCGGACAGCCGGGGCGCCTCCAGCAGCGGTGTGCCGCCCTCGTGCAACGTGACGATCCGCGCGCCGTCGGGTATCGCCACTCTGTCCCGGTAAGCGCTGATGACACCAGGCCACATGGTTACGGCCCCTCACCCTCAACCCGCATGACACTGACCACGTCCCGCACGACGGGCAGGCCGGCGATCTTGTCCACCGTGGAACGCAGGGCAGCATCGGGCGCCGCGTGGGTGACGACGACCAGGCTGGCGTCCACGGAACGCCCCTCCTGCCGGACCGCGGCGATGCTCACGTCGTGTTCCGCGAACACCGCAGCGACCTGTGCCAGCACGCCCGCTCGGTCAGCGACGTCCAGGCTGATGTGGTACCGGGTCGGCGTCTGGCCCATGGGCCGCACGGGCAGCGCCGCGTACGCGGACTCCCGTGAACCCCTGCCGCCCGCGATCTGGTTGCGGGCCACGGCGACCAGGTCGCCGAGCACCGCGCTGGCCGTGGGGGCGCCGCCGGCGCCCTGGCCGTAGAACATCAACTGCCCGGCGGCGTCCGCCTCGACGAACACCGCGTTGAACGCCCCGCCGACGCCGGCCAGCGGGTGCGAACGCGGGATCATCGCCGGGTGCACGCGGACGGACACCGACTCGCTGCCGTCCGGCTCGGTGACCCGCTCGCACAGCGCGAGCAGCTTCACGGTGCGGCCGAGGATCTTCGCCGCCGCGATGTCCGCCGCGCTGACCGACGCGATGCCCTCGCGGTGCACGTCGGCCGCGGTGACCCTGGTGTGGAACGCCAGCGACGCCAGGATCGCCGCCTTCGCCGCCGCGTCGAACCCGTCCACGTCGGCGGTGGGATCGGCCTCGGCGTAACCCAGGCGGCTGGCCTCCTCCAGTGTCTCGCCGTAGCCGGCGCCGGTGGAGTCCATCGCGGACAGGATGTAGTTCGTGGTGCCGTTCACGATGCCGGTGACCCGGGTGATCCGGTCGCCGGCCAGCGACTCGCGCAGCGGCCGCAGCAGCGGGATGGCACCCGCCACGGCCGCCTCGAAGTACAGGTCGGCGCCATTGGCGTCGGCCGCGGCGAACAGTTCCGCGCCGTGCTCGGCGAGCAGCGCCTTGTTGGCGGTGACCACCGACTTGCCGGCCCGCAGCGCGGTGAGCAGCAGCGTGCGCGCCGGCTCGATGCCGCCGATCACCTCGACGACCACGTCGGCGTCGCCGGCGACCAGTGCGGCGCCGTCCGTGGTGAGCAGTCCGGCCGGCACGTCCGGGTGCTTGTTCGGCCGGCGCACCGCGACGCCGGCGAGCTCGACCGGCGAACCGACCCTGGCGGTCAGGTCGGCGGCCTGGTCGCGCAGCAGCCGCACCACCTGTTTGCCGACGGTGCCGCAGCCGAGCATCGCCACCCGCACCGTCATTCCGCCTCCAGCCGGAACAGGTCCTGCTCGGTCTCCCGGCGCAGCAGCGTTCTCGCCACGCCGTCCCGCACGGCCACCACGGCCGGCCTGGGCAGCCGGTTGTAGCCGCTGGCCATCGTGTAGCAGTACGCGCCGGTGGCCGCGACCGCGATCAGGTCGCCCGGCGCGATGTCACCGGGCAGCCAGCAGTCCCTGACCACCACGTCGCCGCTCTCGCAGTGCTTGCCCACCACTCGGGACAGCACGGCGCCCGCGTCCGGCTCGACCGGCCGGGACACCAGCCGGCAGTCGTAGACGGCGTCGTACAGCGCGGTGCGGATGTTGTCGCTCATCCCGCCGTCCACGCTGACGTAGCGGCGGTACGTGTTGTGGGCCAGTTCGACGTCCTTGAGCGTGCCCACCTCGTACAGCGTGACCGTGCCCGGACCGGCGATCGCCCGGCCCGGCTCGACCACCACCCTCGGCCGGGGCAGTCCGGCCGCCGCCGCCTCCTTGCCCACGATGGCCAGCAGCTGCGCGGCCAGTTCGGCCACCGGCGGCGGGTCGTCGTCGGCCGTGTAGGCGATGCCCAGGCCGCCGCCGAGGTCGACGGTGGTCACCGGGGCAAGTGCGCTCTCGCCGTGCTCGTCGCGCAGCGCGGCCAGCAGGCCGATGACGCGGTGTGCGGCGATCTCGAAGCCGTCCGGGTCGTAGATCTGCGAGCCGATGTGGCTGTGCAGGCCGACCAGCCGCAGGCCCTCGCACTTGAGCACCCTGCGCACCGCCTCGGCCGCGTCGCCGGAACTGATCGAGAAGCCGAACTTCTGGTCCTCGTGCGCGGTCGCGATGAACTCGTGGGTGTGCGCCTCCACGCCCACGGTGGCCCGCACGAGCACGTCCTGGACGACGCCGCGTTCCCTGGTCAGCGCGTCCAGCCGGGTGATCTCGAAGAACGAGTCCAGGACGATGACGCCGACACCGGCGTCGACGGCCGTCGCCAGCTCGCCGGTCGACTTGTTGTTGCCGTGGAAGGTGATCCGCTCCACCGGGAAGCCGGCACGCAACGCGACCGCGAGCTCACCGCCGCTGCACACGTCCAGCCCGAGGCCCTCGTCGGCGATCCACCGGGCCACCTGAACGGACAGAAAGGCCTTGGAAGCGTAGTGCACCAGCGCCGGATCGCCGAACGCGGCGGCGTATTCCGCGCAGCGGGACCGGAAGTCGGCCTCGTCCACGACGAACAGCGGGGTGCCGTAGCGCTCGGCGAGGTCCCGCACGTCCACCCCGGCCAGGTGCAGCACGCCGTCGTCGGCGCGGGCCGCGTTGCGCGGCCACACGCCGTCCGGCAGCTCGTTCAGTTCGTCCGATGTAGACGGACGAGGTCCCGCCGTGTTGGCCGGCAGCAAGACATCCGCGTGACGCGGCCCGGCAGGGTGGGCGCGCATCACATGCGCTCCGGCGCGGTGACACCGAGCAGCCCGAGACCCCCGGCCAGCACCTGGCGGCTGGCCTGGTACAGCCGCAGCCGGGCGGCGGACAGCGGGGTGGCCTCCTCGTCGCCCTGCGGCAGCACCCGGCACTCCTTGGTGTCGTAGTACCGGTGGAACACGCCGGCCAACTCCTCAAGGTAGCGCGCCACCCGGTGCGGCTCGCGCAGTTCGGCCGCGGCGCGCAGCACCCTCGGGTACTCGCCGAGGGTGCGGATCAGGTCGCCCTCACGGTCGTGGGTGAGCAGTGACAGGTCGGCGTCGTCACCGGTGATGCCGAGTTCGGCCGCGTTGCGCAGCACCGAGCTCATCCTGGCGTGCGCGTACTGCACGTAGTAGACCGGATTCTCGTTGCTGCGCCGGTTGAGCAGGTCCAGGTCGATGTCCACGGCCGAGTCGGCGGACGAGCGGATCAGCGCGTAGCGGCCGGCGTCCACGCCGACGGCGTCCACCAGGTCCTCGATCGTGATGACCGTGCCGGCACGCTTGCTCATCCGGACCGGCTTGCCGTCGGACAACAGGTTCACCAGTTGGCCGATCAGCACCTCGACGGTGTTCGGGTCGTCGCCGAGCGCGGCGGCGGCGGCCTTGAGCCGGGCGACGTAGCCGTGGTGGTCCGCGCCCAGCATGTAGATGCACAGGTCGAACCCGCGCGCCCGCTTGTCCGCGAAGTACGCGATGTCACCGGCGATGTACGCGGGTGTGCCGTTGCTGCGGATCACCGGGCGGTCCTTGTCGTCGCCGTAGTCGGTGGACCGCAGCCACCACGCGCCGTCCGCGAAGTACAGGTGGCCGGACTCCTTCAGCTGCGCCACCACCCGGTCCACCGCGCCCGACTCGTGGAACGAGTTCTCGTGCGTGTAGACGTCGAAGTCGGTGCCGAAGTCGTGCAGGCTCTGCTTGATCTGCTCGAACATGATGCCGACGCCGACCCGCCGGAACACCTCGTGCCGCTCGTCGTCGGGCAGCGACAGGGCGCTCGGCTCTGCCTTGAGCACGTCGGCGGCCACGTCCGCGACGTAGGCCCCGGCGTAGCCGTCCTCCGGGGTCGGCTCCCCCTTCGCGGCCGCGATGAGCGAGTTGACGAACCGGTCGATCTGCGCGCCGGCGTCGTTGAAGTAGTACTCGCGGGTGACGGCGCCGCCCTGCGCGGTGAGCACGCGGCCGAGCGCGTCGCCCACGGCGGCCCACCGGGTACCGCCGATGTGCAGCGGCCCGGTCGGATTGGCCGACACGAACTCCAGGTTGATCTTGCGGCCGGCGAGCAGGTCGCCGTGGCCGTAACGGTCGCCCTGGGCCAGGATCTCGCGCACGATGCCGGCCTGCGCGTCGGTGGCCAGGCGCAGGTTGACGAAACCGGGGCCGGCGATGTCCGCCTCGGCGACGCCGTCGGTTCCGGTGAGGGCGGCGGCCAGCCAGCCGGCCAGATCCCTCGATGGCACGCCGAGTTTCCTGGCGATCTGTAGTGCGAGATTGGTGGCGTAGTCGCCGTGGTCCGGGTTCCGTGGGCGCTCGACAGTGACCGACTCGGGCACCACGTCGGTGTCCAGTCCTCGGTCGGACAGGACGTCGAGCGCGGTGGAGCGAACCAGGTCGGCGAGCGCGGAGGGGGTCACCCTGTGCAGTCTAGAAGGACGCGGGTGCGCCGTGACATGGGATTAGCCGTCTCATGCAGTGGGAGGGAACGACGCGCAGGGCAGGCTGGTACTGCGGGCGCGGTGCCTGCCCTGTGCGCCGATGGACAAGGTCGCCCCTGTCCCCTCCTCGACTCCCCGTCGTACTGGAGGACACAACCCCTTCACCAGGAAGGCAGTTGTAACGCTAAGCCACACTGGCGCTGGCGTAGCTACTCCATTCGAGTGATTCAGATTAATCGCCATGTAGCGCAGCCGATCGGTCACCGACTGGAGCCGAGCCATCCGCCAAACCGCCTAACCAGGGCGGGGGACATTCGGCTGCCGGCAGCGGCGAGGTGCGCCTCGGGAGTCACCGGGACTACCGCGCGGTTGTCCGTCACCGCTTTGAGGACCGCCTTCGCCACCCGATCGGGCCCATAGTTCCGCCGCCGGAACGCCGCGTCCGCCGCCGCCCGCCGTTCCCGCTCGGTCGCCTCGTCCTGGCCCACGAAACGGGCGGTGCTGGCGATGTTCGTGGCGACCAGACCAGGGCAGACGGCGGTGACACCGATCCCGTGCGGCGCCAGTTCGGTGCGCAGGCTCTGCGCCAGCGACAGCACCGCCGCCTTGGTGGCCGCGTAGGCGGTCAGCGACGGCCACGGCGTGAACGCGGCAGCCGACGCCGTGACGACCAGATGACCACCCCGCCCCCGTTCCACCAAGTGAGACGCGAACGCACGCAGCGTGTGCACCACGCCGAGCAGGTTCACGTCGATCACCCGGCGCCAGTCATCCTCGCCGGTGTCCAGGAACCCGCCCGACATGCCGATGCCGGCGTTCGCCATGACGACGTCCGGCACGCCGTGCTCGGCGATCA
>DATEPR010000316.1:0-11832 GCA_035273045.1 Pseudonocardiaceae bacterium
GGCCGGGTCGCGGTGGCGGGCTGGGGTGCCCGGCTGCTGGCGGCGCGCGACGCGGACGGCCAGTGGGCCGGTGGCGCGTGCTTCCCCGGCGACTTCCGGGGCGACTTCTCCGGCGGCCAGCCGTGGACGTCGACGTTCCCGACGTTGACGCTGCTTCGTGACCTGGGCGTCGACCCATCGGCCCCGCAGGTCCGGGACGCGGTCGCGTTGGTGCGGGACAACTGCCGGTGGGAGCACGCCGGGCAGCCGTTCTTCGCGGGCGAGGTCGAGCCGTGCATCAACGGCCGGACCGTCGCGCTCGGCGCCTACTTCGGCGTGGCCGTCGACGACATCGTCAAGCGGCTGCTCGATGAGCAGCTCGCCGACGGCGGCTGGAACTGCGAGGCGGAGAACGGGTCCGTGCGGTCGTCGTTCCACACCACGATCTGCGTGCTGGAAGGGCTGCTGGAGTACGAGCGGGCGACCGGGGGCAGCCCGGCCACGCTCGCGGCCCGCCGCCGTGGTGAGGAATACCTGCTGGCACGCAAGCTGTTCCGGCGGCTGAGCACCGGCGAGGTCGTGGAGCGGGACTGGCTGCGCTTCTCGTTCCCGACCTGGTGGCACTACGACGTGCTGTGGGGCCTGGACTACTTCCGCGCCACCGGCGACGCCCCCGACCCTCGGCTGGCCGAGGCGGTCGACCTGGTGCGGTCCAAGCGCCAGCCCGACGGCACCTGGCAGCTGGAGAACACCCATCCCGGCGCGGTCCACTTCACCATGGAGGACGGCGACGGCCAGCCCAGCCGCTGGAACACGCTGCGCGCCATGCGGGTGCTGGACTGGCACGACCGGTAATGGGGTGGCGCGGCCGGGCTACCGTCGTCTGGTGACCGTGCTGGCCAAGTCGCTCCGATTCGCCGGCCCCCTGGCCCCCGACGGGTGCCGCGGGGATCGGCCGTCGCCTCGTCCGGACAGCTGAGTCGCCCGCGGTCTCGCGCCCAGGGGTGGGGGTTGGCCGGGCCGGGCTGGGCGCCACGTGCGGCGGCCTGGCTCTCGGTATGGGGCTGGACCGGATGCTGATGCTGGTCAAGGGCATCGCGGACATCCGTGTCCTGCGGTCGCCCCGACCGTCCGTGGCCGCCCAAACGTGCTGCTCACGGTGGTGCTGCGGCACCTGGACCGAGCACTCACCGACCCGGCGCCAACCTGCTGCGCGACCGCATATGCCGCAGTCCACCGGGGCCGTGCCCACCAGTGGGCAGCCGGTTGACGGAGTCGTCTCGCACCGGGCGCACGCCGGCGTCGGCGAAACTACTGTTGGCGATGGCGATGGCGATGGTAGGAGGGGAACTGGTGGCAGCGTGGCGCACGGCGGTCCGCGAGCACTGGCGGAAGGTCGCGCACTGGGTGATCGTCGCCGCCGGGGTCGGTTACCTGGCCTGGCGGATCCCCGGGTTCGTCGGCGAGGTCCTGCACTCCGGCGACCAACTGGACCACCTGCGCTGGAACTGGCTGGCCCTCGCGCTGGCCTGCGGTGTCGCCGCGCTGGTCGTCTACGCGGAGGTGCACCGGCAGTTGCTCGTGGTCGGCGGCGCCCACCTGCCGGTGCCGACGGTCCAGGGCATCAACATGGTGCAGAACGCCGTGTCCACCACGATTCCCGTGGTCGGCGGGGCGGGCGGGCTGGCCTACGCGATCGAGCAGCTACGCCGCCGGGACGTGGACGCGGCGTTGGCGTCCTGGTCGGTGCTGGTCGCCGGGTTGCTCGACACCCTGGTCCTGGTCGCGCTCGGCGCGGTCGCACTCGGCTGGGCACACCGCATCCCGGTGTCGCTTGCGGTGCTGCTGGCCGTGGCCGTCGCGGTGGTCGCCGTCGGTGGCTGGACCGTGTTGACGCATCCCACGGTGCTCCGGCACGGCCTGCACGGCCTGCTCCAACTGGGCAACCTGATACCGGTCGGCTGCGGCGAGTGCCGGCGCGCCCGGGCCGAGCGGATCGAGCAGAGCGCGCAGCGGCTCGCCGCCCGCATCGCGCTGCTGCGGCCCAGCGGCGGCCGTTGGCTGGTGCTGGTGGGGCTGACCGTGCTGAGCTGGCTGTTCGACTACCTGACGCTGATCGCCGTCGTCGTCGCCGTCGGCGTGCCGGTGCCGTGGCCGGTGCTCGCCGTCGGTTTCCTGGTGGTGCAGGGCAGCATCGCGCTGCAGATCTTTCCCGGCGGCGCCGGCCTCGCCGAGACCGGCCTGCTCGGCGTGCTGGTCGCGGCGGACGTGCCGGCGTCCCCGGCGGCGGCCAGCGTGCTGATCTACCGCGCGATCAGTTGGCTGGGCCTGTCGGCGCTCGGCTGGGTCGTGTACGCGGTGTGGATCCACCGCAGCCCGGTGCGCCTGCACCAGCACGTCCCCGAACTGGCCACCACCTGAGTCACCGCAGGGTCGACGCGGGCGCTCAGAGTTGGTGCAGGGCGGCGAAAACCTGTTCGGTGAACTGCTCCAGCCGTTCGCCGCAGTGCTTGAGGCGTTCGTCGGCCTTGGCGGCCGACGGGGCACCGAACACGTCGCGGGACCGGAGTTCCCGGTGCCAGCGGCGCAGCCGGTCCATGCTCTGCTCCTCTTCCTCCAGTTCGGCCTGGGTGAACTTGCGGGTGGCGAACTCCTTGTCGATCTCGGCCTCGAACTTGGCGCAGTCGTCAAGGAACTCGGCCCATTCGGCTTCCCGCTCCTCGGTGAACAGTTCGGTCAGCCGGTGGGTGTCGGCCTCGCTCCTGCCCGTCGTGGTGAGTACGACGACCTCGCCGTCACCGCGTTCGGCCAGGTCGACCGCGCGCAGCACACCGTCGGCGAATCCGGGCACATCGGGCAGCGCCCAGGTGCCCTGGCCCAGTGAGACGGCACCGATGCGGCGCAGTTCGCGCCACACGGCCACGCGATGGCGCGACGGCGTGGCCGGAACCCGGACCACGAGCACCACCCAGCGTGGCGTGCCAGCACTCGTCACGGCTGTCAAAGTAGCATCTGTTACACTGCGTGGCACCGATCGACCGCCTGTGCCACCTCGGTAGTCGACCGGAATGTCATCGGCACCCTCCGTTGAATAGCCCGACACGGTGACGCTGTGCCCGTTACGATATTTTCCGGACTGCGATATTCCGGAGTGCGAAATTCACCCACTTCAAGTTCGCCGGATCGATCACCGCCAACCGGCGCGACTCCTCCACCGGCCTGTTCAGTGGCGTGATCATCGATCTTGACGGCCGGCGTTACGGGCAGGCCTAAGTCGTTACTTCCCGACCGGCCGCGTACCGTGGCAGACTTCTTGACGTCGTGGCACGACTGGTTTTCGTGGCCGGCCGATGTGAGTGTGTCAGCAGTCGCTTGTCAGGAAGGTGCGTTCGATGAGCAAGCAGATTCGGCTGACGGAGCCGCTGGTCCGGGAGAATGGGACACTTCGGCCTGCTTCGTGGGACGAGGCGCTCGACCGTGCAGCGGCGGGATTCGCCGTCGCGAGGGAGCGCGGCGCGACGAAGTCGTTCGGCATGTTCAGCTGCTCGAAGGCCACGAACGAGATGAACTACATCGCCCAGAAGTTCAGCCGGGCGGTGATGGGCAGCAACAACATCGACAGCTGCAACCGAACTTGACACGCTCCCAGCGTCGCCGGTCTGGCGGCTGTGTTCGGAGCGGGTGGCGGCACCAGCTCCTACCGGGAGGCGGAGGACGCCGACCTGCTCGTCCTGTGGGGATCGAACGCGCGTGAGGCGCACCCGATCTTCTTCCACCACGTGCTGAAGGGCCTGCGCAACGGCGCCCGGATGTACGCGGTCGACCCTCGGCGGACCACGTCCGCGCAGTGGGCCGACGCCTGGCTCGGCATCGACGTCGGGTCGGACATCTCGCTGGCGAACGCCATCGGCCGGGAGATCATCGAGGCCGGCCTGGTGAACGAGGCGTTCATCAAGCGGGCCACCACCGGCTTCGACGCCTACGCCGCGGCGGTGCGGCCGTACACGCTGGAGCGCGCCGAACACGACACCGGCGTGCCCGCCGCGCTCATCCGGCGGCTGGCGCACGACTACGCCCGCGCCGACCGGGCGCAGATCTGCTGGACCCTGGGCATCACCGAGCACCACAACGCGACCGACAACGTCTTCGCGCTGATCAACCTGGCCCTGCTCACCGGCCATGTGGGCCGGTACGGCTCCGGCCTGGTCCCGCTGCGCGGCCAGAACAACGTGCAGGGCGGCGGCGACATGGGGGCCATCCCCAACAAGCTGACCGGATTCCAGGACGTCGAGACCAACGCCGAAGCCCGCGCCCGGTTCGAGGCCGCCTACGGCGTGTCGATCCCGCCCAAGAGCGGCTGGCACCTGTCGCTGATGTTCGAGGCCATGGAGCGGGGCGAGCTCACCGCCTCCTACATCGTCGGCGAGAACCCGCTGCGGTCGGAGGCGGACACCGCCCGCACCAGCAAGCTCCTGGCCGGGCTGGACCACCTCGTGGTGCAGGACATGTTCCTCACCGACACCGCCAAGCTCGCCACCGTGGTGCTGCCGGCGACGGCCACCTGGTGCGAGGCCGAGGGAACGGTGACCTCCAGCGAGCGCCGGGTGCAGCGGGTGCGCAAGGCGCTGGACCCGCCACCGGGTGCCCGCGACGACATCGAGATCATCTGCGAGATCGCCCGCCGGCTCGGCACCGACTGGGGCCACCCGTCCGCCGAGGACCTGTGGAACGAGCTGCGCACGCTGTCGCCGATGCACGCCGGCATGAGCTACCAGCGGCTGGAAGAACTCGGCGGCATCCAGTGGCCGTGCTACGACGAGCAGCACCCCGGCGAGATGTTCCTGCACTCCCGGCTGTGGGCGGACGACCCGGCCAAGCGCGGGGCAGCGGCCCCGTTCATGGTGGTGGAGCAGGAACCGCCGGTGGACGAACTGTCGCCGGAGTTCCCGATCCGGCTCACCACCGGGCGGCGGCTGGACTCGTTCAACACCGGTGTGCAGTCCGGGCAGTACACGACACCACTGCGCCGGCCGGAAACGCTCGGCCTGTCGCCGGAGGACGCGGTCCGGCTCGGCCTGGCCGAGGGTGAGGTGGCGAAGGTGTCGTCGCGGCGCGGCTCGCTGGAGGTGCCGGTGCACGTCGACGCGACGCTGCGCGCCGGGCTCGCCTTCATGACACTGCACTTCCCCGACCAGGTCACCACCAACGTGCTCACGCTGGACGCCTGGGACCCGAAGTCCGGCACGGCCGAGTTCAAGGCGACGGCGATCCGAGTCGACAAGCTGGCCGTCGCCACCCTGGCCGGCGACGAGAGCCAGCGCGCGGAAGTGGAGGCCTAGTGGATCTGCGGATCGCGGCCGCGGCGGAAGCGACCGAGGAGGAACGGGCTGCCGTCGCCTCGGTGCTCGGTCCGCCGGAGACCGGATGGGACGGTGGCCAGCGCACGGCGGCCGACGGGCACGTGGCGTACGGCGGTCACGCGGCCCGCGCCCGGCGGCACCTGTTGCTGCCGGTGCTGCACGCGGTGCAGGAACGGGTCGGCTGGATCAGCCCGGGCGCGCTCGACTACGTCTGCGCCCGGCTCACCATTCCGCCGGCCGAGGCATACGGGGTGGCGTCGTTCTACGCGCTGTTCCGCACCAGCCCGGCCCCCACCTCGGTGGTCCACGTCTGCGACGACCTGTCCTGCCGGGTGAACGGTGCGGAACGGGTGTGCCAGGAGATGGAGCGCCGCTTCGGGGCCGAGGGCACCACTGCCGGCGCCAACGGCACCGGAGTGACCTGGCAGCGCAGCCCGTGCCTGGGTCAGTGCGACCGCGGCTCCGCGGCGCTGATCCAGCGTGCCGGCTCGGAGCCGGCACGGATCGGGCTGGCCCCGTTCGATCCCGTGCAGGTGCAGCGCACGCTCGCGCCCGGTGCCGGACCGGCCGAGCCCGAGACACCGCTCGTGCCGCAACTGACCGGTGACCGGTCGTCGTTGCGGCTGCTGCGGCGGGTCGGCGTCATCGACCCCGACTCACTCGACTCCTACCGCGCGGCGGGCGGATACGAGATGCTGCGCCGGGCGGTGACCGCGGGGCCGCAGGCGGTGATCCGCGAGCTGCGGGACGCCAAGCTGCTCGGCCGCGGCGGCGCCGCGTTCCCCATCGCGGTGAAGTGGGAGGCGGTCGGCACCAACCCGGTCCGGCCGCACTACGTGGTCTGCAACGCCGACGAATCCGAACCCGGCACCTTCAAGGACCGGGTGCTGATGGAGAGCGACCCGTACGCCCTGCTCGAAGCGGTCACGATCATGGGCTACTGCTGCGGCGCGGAACAGGGTTACGTCTACATCCGCGGCGAGTACCCGCTGGCCGAGTCGCGGCTGCGGCACGCCATCGAGCAGGCCCGTGCCCGTGGTTTCCTCGGCCCGGACGTGATGGGCGAGGGCTTCGCGTTCGACATCGAGATCAGGCGGGGCGCCGGCGCCTACATCGCGGGCGAGGAGACCGCCCTGATCAACTCCATCGAGGGCAAGCGGGCCGAGCCGCGCAACAAGCCGCCGTTCCCGGCCCAGGTCGGCCTGTTCGGCAAGCCGACCGCCATCAACAACGTCGAGACACTGCTGTGCGTGCTGGAGATCATGCGGATCGGCGGACCGGCGTTCGCGGAGATCGGCACCGAGAGCTCCACCGGCACCCGGCTGTTCTGCCTGTCCGGCTGCGTCGAGCGGCCCGGCCTGTACGAGTTCGAGTTCGGCGTCACGCTGCGCCAGGTCATCGACGCGGCGGGCGGGGTGCGTGGCGGGCGCCCGCTGTCCGCGGTGCTGCTCGGCGGCGCGGCGGGCTCGTTCGTGGGACCGGACGCGCTGGACACCCCGCTCACCTTCGAGGCGGTGCGGGCCATCGGCGCGACGTTGGGGTCCGGCGTCGTCCTCGTGCTCGACGACACCGTGGACGTGACCGATCTGCTCCGGCGGATCGCGCAGTTCTTCCGCGACGAGTCGTGCGGGCAGTGCGTGCCGTGCCGGCTCGGGACGGTACGGCAGGAGGAACTGCTGGGGCGGCTGGTGCGCGGCACCCCGATCGGATCGGCGGAACGCGAACTCGCCCTGCTGGACGACATCGCCATGGTCGCCAAGGACGCCTCGATCTGCGGCCTCGGCCAGACGGCGGTCAGCGCCGCGGCGTCCGCCGTCAGCCTCGGCCTGATCGGCGCGAACGGCAACGGGAAGGAGCCGGCATGACGACAGTGTTCCTGGAGGCGCCCAAGCGGCTGGTCGACATCACGGTCGACGGGTCCACGGTCCGCGTCCCCGAGGGCACCACGCTGCTGGAGGCCTGCCGGCAGCAGGGCGTCGACACTCCGACCCTGTGCTACCTGGAGAACCTCGCACCGGTGAACGTGTGCCGGGTGTGCGTGGTCGAGGTGGAGAAGTCCCGGACGCTGGTGCCGGCCTGCTCGCGCAAGGTCGAGGCGGGCATGGTGGTGCACACCGATTCCGAGCGGGTGCGCACCAGCCGGAAGATGGTGCTGGAGTTCCTGGCGTCCTCGGTCGACATGTCCCTCGCCTCGCCCGACGTCCGCCGCTGGATGGAGCGCTACGCCGCCGACCCGGCCCGGTACGGCGACCCGGCGCCGCCGCACGACGCCGGAGAGCGCGACGCGGCCCGGCCCGGCGAGCACCACCCGAGGGAGGACGCCGCCGCCGAGACCGTCGCCCAGCCGGTGAAGCTCGACAACGAGAGCTACGTCCGCGACTACTCGCGCTGCATCCTCTGCTACAAGTGCGTCGAGGCGTGCGGCGAGGAAGCCCAGAACACGTTCGCGATCGGCGTGGCCGGCCGCGGGTTCGACGCCCGCATCTCCACCGAGTTCGACGTCGGCCTGCCCGACTCGGCGTGTGTCTACTGCGGCAACTGCATCGGGGTGTGCCCGACGGGCGCGCTGATGCCCAAGAGCGAGTACGACATGCGCCAGGACGGCACGTGGGACGAGTCGCGGCAGACGGTCACCACCACCATCTGCCCGTACTGCGGTGTCGGCTGCAACCTCGACCTGCACGTGCAGGACAACCGGATCGTGAAGGTGACCTCGCCGCTGGACCACGATGTCGGCAACGGCCACCTGTGCGTGAAGGGCCGCTTCGGTTTCGAGTTCGTCCAGCGCCGCGCGGCGGAAACCTAGCCGTCGTCGCCGGCCGGCGTGCCGAGCCGCCAACGGCCGCGTGACACCTCGTGGAACGCGGCCCGTTGGCGCAGCTCGGTCCGGATCGTGTTGCCCTTCTGCCGGGCCGGACCGGGCAGGTCGACTCGTTTGGCCATGTCCGTCGCCGTCATCGGTTCGTCGGATGTGGCCAGCAGGCGGGCTATCTGTTCGGAGAGCGTCCGTTGTGGACGCGGCGCTATGTCGTCGGCCTGCCAGGTTCCGGGTGTTTCGGCGTGTGCCTCCGCGGGCCGGTTGTGCCGCCACCAGTAGATGCCGGCCATGCCGGTGAGCGCCAGGAGTGCCTGTGCCCACTTGGGAAGCCTGCCGAGTGCCCGGCTCGCGGCCTGGGTGAGCGCGATGACCAGCACGGCAGGCACCAGGCTGGTCACCCGGACCGGTTTGCGGTCCTCCTGCTCGGTGGTGGTGGACGTGAGTTCGTGGCAGGGAGCCAGGGCGGCGGCGAGCCGAGCCGTGGGCGGGGAGTCCTCGCCCCACACGTCCGGCACGGACACGACGGTCGTGTGTGGCCGGTACCGGGTGCGCCAGCGGGTCAGGGCCGGTTCGGACAGCTCACGCTCCATCTCGTCGAGCACGTGCTGGGCGACGAACAGCCGCGCGCTGCCGTCCGCCAGCGCCGCGGGCAGGTCGCTCGCTCCCCGGGCCACCTCGGCTTTCAGCGCGCCGGTGTCCGCCACCAGCAGATACGGCGCTTCGGAATGACCTTGCGGCTCACCCATCGGCCCATCGTATTCCCGATGGCCAGCCGGATCCGGCCAGCGGCTACTCCGGCCGGGGATCCCAGCGGAACCGTCGCACCGCGACCACGGCGCCGATGACACCCCAGGCCAGCAGGACAGCCAGGTGCGGCCAGTCGAAACCGGTGTGCTGGGCGAACGGTCCGAGCAGCGCCTCGTTGAACGGCCGCACCGGCAACACGTCGGCGATCCGGTTGAGCACGTCCGAATGGATCGGGAAGTACGTGCCCGAGACGAACACCAGCGGGAACAGGATGAACTGCACGACCGCGGGCGCCGCTTCGGCGTTGCGCACCAGGGACGCCACCGCGACACCGAGCGCGCAGAAACTGGCCGCTCCCAACACGAGCGTGACCAGGATGGCCGTCCAGTGCGTGGGCATCGGCACGCCGTAGAGCCGGCCGACGCCGATGATGAGCGCGACCTCGATGACGCTGACCACCAGGCAGTGCGCCAGCAGGCCGAGGAAATAGACCCACGCCGGCAACGGCGTGGCGCGCAGCCGTTTGAGAATGCCGTTCTGGCGCCGCACGGAAAGCACGATCGCCAACTGGCTGTAACACGCGCCCAGCACGGACAGCGCGGCGATGGTGGGCACGTAGTACTGGAGCCCGGACAGGCCGAAATAGAACGAACTGCCGCCGCCGCCGTTGAACACGGCGCCGAAGATCACGATGATCACGACCGGGAAGACGAACGTGAAGAACGCGCTCTGCGGGTTCCGCCAGAACGACAACTGCTCGTAGCGCACCTGGTGCGCCAGCAACGTGAGGTCGTTGCGGCGGCCGGCCGGCCGCACCGGTGCGGGGGTCGCCGTGGTCATCGTCCACTCCTCGCCAGTGCGCGCCGCCGGCGCGGTTTGGCCGCCGGTGCCTCGTCCTCGGTTTCCTTGCCGGTGCTGCCGGTCAGCCGCAGGTAGACGTCCTCCAGGCTGGGCCGTTCGACCGACAGTCGGGGGAGTGTCGTGCCGTGGTCCAGTGCCCAGCCGGTCAGTTGGTGCAGCACGGCGGTCGGCTCCTCGGCCTCGACGGTGACGACGCCGTCAGCGACCGCACACGGCACCGGCACGTCCGACGTGGCCACACCGCCCGGGAGCGCGAACCGGATGCGGGTGAGCGCGGAGTCGCGGCCGCCGATGGTGGCCGGCGTGCCCTCGGCGACGATCCGGCCGGTCGCGATCACCGCCACCCGGTCCGCCAGCACCTGCGCCTCGTCCATGTAGTGCGTGGTCAGCACGATCGTGGTGCCGGCCGACCGCAGGTTGGCCACCACGTCCCAGGCGCCACGCCGGGCGTTCGGGTCGAAGCCGGTGGTCGGCTCGTCCAGGAACAGCAGCTTCGGGTTGCCGACCATGCCCAGCGCCAGGTCCAGCCGGCGCTTCTGGCCGCCGGACAGGTCCTTGACCTTCTGGGTCCGCTGGCCGGCCAGGTCCACCAGGTCGATCACCTCGTCGACGCGGCGCGGAGCCGGGTAGTAGCCGGCGTTGCGGGCCACGGTCTCGCGGACCGTCAGGTACGGCTCGACCGCGATGTCCTGCAACACCAACCCGATCTGCTCGCGCAGCAGCCGACCCGCCGACCGGTCGCCCGGATCGCGCCCGAGCACCCGCACGTCGCCCGCGTCCCGCTGGCGGAAGCCCTCCAGGATCTCCAACGTCGTGGTCTTGCCCGCGCCGTTCGGCCCGAGCAGCGCGAAGATCTCGCCGTCCTCGACGGTGAAGCTCACCCCCCGCACGGCCTCCACCCGGCCATAGTTCTTGCGCAGTTCGACGACCTCCACAGCGCTCACCCGCGCGACCCCCCTCGATCCGACCGGACTTCCGGACAGCGTCAGCCTCCACCGCGGACCGCACGCGGACATAGGACAAATGTCATCCGTTCGGACCAGTGGCCGCACGGCTGACAATTGTCATGGGTTGCCGGCGGCAGGCCGACTGCTGACGATGGGGGTGACGGTTCGCCCGGAACGGAGGGGAAGCGACGTGCGACGTCCGCGGTTCGGCCTGCTGGCCGCCTCACTCGTGGCAGGGCTGGGATTAGTGGGTCCCGGCACGGCTACCGCGGTGACGGTGCCACCGAGATTCGACCACGTGGTGGTCGTCATGGAGGAGAACCATTCGTTCAACGACATCATCGGCAGCGCGTCCGCGCCCTACATCAACGGCCTGGCCGGGCGGGGAGCGCTGTTCGCCGACTCGTTCGCGATCACGCATCCCAGCCAGCCCAACTACGTCGCCCTGTTCTCCGGTTCCACCCAGGGCCTGACCAGCGACAGTTGCCCGCACACGTTCACCGCGAACAACCTGGGCAACGAACTGCGGACGGCGGGCTTCTCGTTCACCGGCTACTCGGAGAGCCTGCCCGCCGACGGCTCCACGGTCTGCACGTCCGGCGAGTACGCGCGCAAGCACAGCCCGTGGGTTGACTTCAGCGACCTGCCGTCGACGGTGAACCGGAAGTTCAGCGAGTTCCCGACCGACTTCACGACGCTGCCCACGTTGTCGTTCGTCATCCCGAACCTGCTCGACGACATGCACGACGGCACGGTCGCCCAGGGCGACACCTGGCTGCGCGACAACCTCGACGCCTACGTGCAGTGGGCGTCGACGCACAACAGCCTGCTGATCGTGACCTGGGACGAGGACGACAACAGCCAGAACAACCAGATCCCGACCCTGTTCGTGGGCGCGCACGTGACGCCCGGCCGCTACACCGAACACATCACGCACTACAGCGTCCTGCGCACGCTCCAGGACGCCTACGGCCTGGCGCCGCTCGGCAACAGCGCCACGGCGACCCCGATCACCGACGTCTGGCAGTGACGGGACGGGGTCCGCGCCGGCGCCGGCGCGGACCCCGTCCCGTCACTGCCAGACGTCGGTGATCGGGGTCGCCGTGGCGCTGTTGCCGAG
>DATEPR010000317.1:0-5599 GCA_035273045.1 Pseudonocardiaceae bacterium
GGCCAGCAGCAGCGCGGGAAAGGCGCCGTCCGCGGCGGCGACGCCGTCGACGGCCGGCGGTGGGCGGTCGAGCCGGCGGATCGCCAGCGGGCGTTCACCGGTGGCCACCAGTCCGGCGGCGGTCAGGGCACGCCCCCACTCGGCGGACGCCACGACGGTCGGCCGGAGACCGTCCCACCTGGACGATCGCAGGACGTCGGCGACGGATGCCACGGTGTCCGCGGTGACGCCGGTGACCGTGCACAGGAAGCGAAGGCCGGGATCGGTGGCCAGCACGGCGGATAGTCCGTCCTGCCGCCACGCCCGGAACCGGCCCGCCACACCCGCCGCCGCGGCCGCGATCCCGGCCGACCCGGCCCGACGATGCAACGCCCACTCGGCCCGGCTCACGTCCACCGACACGCCCCCAGCATGCCAGCCCGCTGTCGCCCGAACACCCGAATCTGGTCAAGAGTTGGGCAGCCGCCGGCCCACGGCGGACGCATGTGGCGGATCCGGCCAGCGGACACCGCCCAGCCACACCGGACAGGCACCGACCCGCCACAACACCCGCGCATCCGAAACACCGGGACCACCGAGCAGCCAACCCTCGGCACCCCGAACACCCAGGCCGTCCAACGCATCCAGCGCCGCCGGCGGGCGCATCACCCACGGTGGCCCGAACGCTCGGGCCACCGCGGGGATTCTCCCCGGTCAGGCGTCTTCGGTGAGGCTGCGCCAGGCGTTCGGGTCGATCTCGACCGTGCCCGCCAAGCCGTCCAGCGCCCGGTTGACGATCGCCGCGCTGACCATGTCCAGGTTCGCGGCCAGCTTGCGGTCGCGTTCGCCGTAGCGGATCCGGCTCAGCACAGCGGCCAGTTCCTTCCACACCCGGTCGGTGTTCAACTCGGCGAGCACCGCGTCCAGGTCGCGGGCCGGCTGTTCGGCCGCCGGGTCCTGGACGGCGATCAGCGCGGACAGCATCGGCTCCCACGCCTCCAGCGCGTCCCGCACCGCCGCGTCCCTGGCCTCCGCGACCTGCGCCATGACCGCGTCCAGCGCCTCCTGCCCGGTCGCGGCGCGCGCCGGCAGCCGGCTGAACAGCGCGCCGAACTGGACGCCCTGCACGGTTTCCACCACGGTCCGCACCTGGTCGAACGTCAGCGGCGACTCCGGCTGGTCCCCGCCGATCAACTGGCCGATGGCCTCCAGGGTCGTGCCCATCCGGGGGCTGCCGATCTGGTAGCGGATGAGCGCGGCGGCCAGCCGGTGCGCCCACGCGTGCGCCAGGTCGCCGCCGGCACGCATGGCGTAGTCCGCCACGTTGTAGTGGCTGACCGAAATGGCCTCGGGGTCGCCGATCTCGTACTTCAGTTGCAGCGCCTTGATTTCCAGCTCCACGGACCGGCCGGTGTGGCCCAGCCTGCTGTCCGAGTCGGCCAGTGCGGACAGTGTGTTGCCGAGCATGACGACGTCGCCCGCCGCCTCGAACACCTCACGGCACCGGTCCAGCAGGTCGCTGGCGTCCTTGGCGCGGTTGAGCTGGAGCAGCGGCCCGTAGTCGTTGAACGACGTCGCGGCCAGTTCGGCCTCGCTCGCGCCCCGGTCCTCCTGGGCCCTGCGGACGGCGGCGTTGAGGTCCAGCGCGTGCGGCCAGCGGCCGAGGTCGTGGGCGGCGACGACGCCGATGCCGAGGATCGACTCGCGGACCCGGGCCGGGGACACGGTCTCCGAGGCCTCCGGTTCGGCGGGCAGTTCCGCCATGGTGGCGCGGTGGGCCTCCACGGCGTCCAACACCTCCTGGAAATGGCCCTGCAGGTAGCGGACCTGCAACCGGCCGGCCTCGTTGGACAGCCGGGTCCACGGCCCAACGCCGGCGCGAGCGCTGTAGTCGGCGAGGGTGTCGGCCACGTCAAGAGCCTCCGGCAGTCTGCCGCTGTCGCGGTATCCGTGCAGCAGGTCGGTGGCGATGGCCGCCGCCCCCGAGTAGTCCTCCCGGTCCGCCGCGGCCCTCATCAGCCGCTGCCACACGGCCAGCGCCGGCTCCAGGTCGACGACCGCCAGGGCCTGGGCGTGGATCAGTTCGACCATCATCGCCATGTTGGTGTCCCGGGTGGCGGCGACGGCCTCGGCCAGCAGCGGCAACAGCGGCACCGCGGTGCCCGGCGTGCGGTCACGGGACAGCGCCAGGTCGGCGGCCGCGCTCAGCTCACCCCAGCGGTCCTGCCGCAACAGGTAGGGCACGGCCGACCGGGCGGCGCGCACGACCCACTCGTCCGACTCCGCCGTGCCGCGGTCCCGCGCGTCCTTCAGGGTGGCCAGCCACGAGTCGCCCACCACGCGGTGCACGGTCGCGGCGAAGTCCGGTCCGGCGGCAGTGCTGCCGATCTCGGCGATGTCCGGGTGGATCCGGTAGCGCAGCGGAATGCCCTCGGGATCGGTGTCGACCCAGACCAGGCCGCGGCCCACCAGCATCCTGGCCCCGTCCATCGGCGCCGGCGCCTCGCCCTTGCCCGACCACACCCGGCTCCAGGTGCTGTCGATGACCGCGGGCACCCGGTCGCGCGGGGCCAGGCAGCACAGGAAGTCGAACAGCAGCGCGGTGTCCGGCTCCAGCGTGGCCGTCGTGCTCACGATCCACCCGGCCAGCACGGCGCGGTAGTCCTCGCCGTCGGCGGTGGCGCCCTCGCCGGCCAGGAACGGCTGCGTCGCCACGCCGCGTTCCTGCCACACGCGCTCGGCCTCGGCCAGCCCGGCCCGCAACACGTCCGGGTCACCGGCGGTGCCCTCGGCCAGTTCGACCAGCGCCGGCAGGCCCTGTGTCGCGGCCAGTGTCCGGGTGGCCAGATCGCGCGGCTCGGCGAGTTCCGCGGCGTCCAGCATCCCGCGCAACCTGGGCAGTTCTCGGGCCAGGGACACGGTTTCGGCCAGGGACAGGGCGTGGATCGGTTCCACGAACGCGGTTTCCGGCAGTCCGGCCGGGCGGCGCCGCGACGTGATGACCACCCGGGCGGCGCCCTGGTGACCGGTCAGCGCGGCGACGAGCTGCGCCCACCGCTCGTCGCGCCACTCGCCGGTGTCGGTCAGCAGCGACTCGACGTTGTCCAGCACCACGAGTACGCGGGCCTGCTCCAGCGCCTCGGTGAGGCCGGGCATGATCTCCCGCCACGCGGCGGGGTCGTGCGCCCGGTGGGCCAGCCGGAGGCCGGGCACCTGCCGTTCCAGGGCCAGGGCGCAGTTGGCGAGCGCGGTCAGGGTGTCGTGGCCGTCCGGTGGCGCGGTGTACCAGGCCATCGCGCCGAACGACTCCTGGTGGGCGTACGCCAGTTCCAGCGCGCACGCGGTCTTGCCGGCACCGGCCGGACCGTGCAGCACCACACCGGCCAGGCCGCTGCGTGCGGCCAGCACCGTGGTGGCGCGGGCCATCGGCCCGATGCGGCCGACGAAACGGGGCGGCTGCGCGGGAAACTCGGCCAGCCGCACCCGTTCCAGTTGGAACACCTCCGGGCGGCCGTTCGGCGGCGCCAGCCGCAACCCGTCGGCGCGGACGCCGAACAGGGCCGGCGTCGCCACCGACAGGGCCGGCGTCTCGGGCGTCAGCCGGTGACCGGTCACCGTCACCACACACTGCGGCAGCGCCTCGGCGACCGCCACGCCGTTGCCCATCACCTGCTGGTAGAAGGACTCGGCCAGAGCGACCGCGAAGTCGTCGGTCACCGGGTAGCGCATGGCCAGCACCGCGCAGTCCAGCCGCCGCGCCACCTCGGCCGCGACCGCGGGCAGCGAACCGTCCGGGTCGGCGGCGGCGATCGGCTTGACGGGCGCCAAACCCAGTTGCCGCAACTGTTCCGTGGTGGCCACCGTGGCCGACTCGCCGGCCGACAGGGTGACCAGCTTGATCCGCCGGGCGCCCAGCTCCAGCAGGCAGGCCAGTTCGGCGCCACCGATCACGTCCGGCCGGCCGGTCTCGTCCTCCAGCACCAGTCCGGCCGGCAGGCCGTGGCCGGAGATGTGCACCACGTCCCAGCCCTCGGGTTCGGCCAGGGCGTTCCGGAGCCACTCGCGGGACGCGCCGTACTGCAACACCCGCAACTGGATGCCGGTGCCGCGGACCGCGCCGATCTGGTGCACGATCCTGGCCAGCGCCCACCGTTCCTTGCGCAGGTTCAGCGCCCCGTCGTCGGACGGCACGCCGAACACGGCGAGCATCCGCAGCCGGTCGCCGATCTCGGCCTTCTCCGTGGACTGCTCGCCCACGTCGATGATGAAGCCGACCCGGTAGGCGACCAGCGGCCGGCCGTCCATGATGGCCAGGTCCCATGGCCGGAACGCCAGATCCGGGGCCTCGGCCGGCACGACGAGCCGGACCGTGCCGCGCGCCCGGGCCAGTTCCACGGCCACCTTGCCGAACACGCGCTCACCGATCCACGCGCCGACCTGGACCACCAGTTCCGCTTCGTGGATCAGCCTGCGTTCGGGTTCGGCGTGCGCGCGCAGGTAGCGGTGCAGGTCGGTGAAAGCGTCGAACTGCCATTCGCCTTCGTCCAGTTCAACGGTGTGCACCGCCAGTTCCTTGCCCTCGGCGTCGGTCAGCCGCCACCGCCACCGAGTCGGACCGGCGTAGTCCACCATTTCTAGACGCAACACCCTGCGCTCCCGCCCTGCGATCGACCGTCATCAGCGAACTGATTGTCGCGGAGCGTCACCCTGGTCGTTACCCCCAACCTGGGCCGTTCGGCCTTACTCAGGCGAAAGCGTCGACACCGGTCAGCGCGGCCGACACCCCCCACAGCCGGGTGGCCTGCCCGGGGTCGACGGCGTACCGGGCGACGCCGGACGGCGTGCTCATGTCGGCGTTCTCCGGGGCCAGTTCGGCGACGTCGCAGTCCTCCAGGTAGAGCCCGCCCAGGCCGGCCAACTGCGGTGACGTGGCCGCCCACACCGTTGTCGCCGCACCCTGCTGGGGTGTCTTGAACCAGTCGGCGACGAGATTGCCCTCCTCGTCGACCCAGCCGCGCTCGATCATCTCCGCGCGGTCCAGGTGCCGCTGCAACGGCGTCCAGATGCCGCCCGGGTGCACCGCGAACGCGCGCACGTTCCGGTCCCGGGCCAGCCGGTCCAGCTCGACCGCGAACAGCACGTTCGCCGTCTTCGCCTGGCCGTACGCCTGCCACTTGTCGTAGCCGTGCTCGAACCGCAGGTCGTCCCACCGGATCGGCGAGTACAGGTGGCCGCGCGAGGACAGCGCCACCACCCGCGCGCCGTCCGCGACGGCCGGCCACAACCGGTTGGTCAGCGCGAAATGGCCGAGGTGGTTGGTGGCGAACTGCGCCTCCCAGCCGGGTCCCACCCTGGTCTCCGGACAGGCCATCACACCGGCGTTGTTGATGAGCAGGTCGATCGACCGGCCGGACGCCAGGAACCGCCCGGCGAACGCGCGCACGCTGTCCAGGTCGCCCAGGTCCAGCCCGTCGACCTCCACGTCCGGCAGGTCCGCCAGCGCCTGCCGGGCCACGTCCACCCGGCGGGCCGGCACCACGACGTGCGCCCCCGCGCCGGCCAGGGTGCGGGTGGTCTCCAGGCCGATGCCGGAGTAGCCGCCGGTCACGACGGCGAGCCG
>DATEPR010000318.1:0-2633 GCA_035273045.1 Pseudonocardiaceae bacterium
CAGGTCGGAGTACGGCACCAGCTCCCGCCGGCCCAGCGCGCCGACGGCGACCAGGGCGATCCCGGTGCCGGCGGTGTCCAGGCCGGCGGCAGCGGCGTGGCCGGCCAGCCAGAAGTCGTGCAGGTCGACCAGGGCCGCCCGCAGATCGGCGCCGACCAGGCGGCGCCGGCCCGGGAGCGGGTTGACCAGCACGTCCCGGGCCCAGAGCAGGTCCTGGGTGGACCGCCCTGGTTCCGGTTGCGGCTGCGCGGAAATCACAGCGCGTCGACGCCTCGCTCGCCGGTGCGCACCCGCACCACGGTGTCCACCGGCGTCACCCACACCTTGCCGTCGCCGATCCGGCCGGTCCGGGCGGCCTTGACGACGGACTCCACGGCCCGGTCGGCCATGTCGTCCTCGACGAGCACCTCGACCTTGAGCTTGGCCACGAAGTCCACCTGGTACTCGGCACCGCGGTAGACCTCGGTATGGCCCTTCTGCCGGCCGTAGCCGCGGACCTCGCTCACCGTCATGCCCAGCAGCCCGAGCTGTTCCAGGGCGGACTTGACGTCGTCCAGCGTGAACGGCTTGACGATCGCGGTGACCAGCCTCATGACGTTCCTCCCTTCACCACCGCGGAGTCCTTCACCGTTGGCGCCGGCGGCGCGGGAACGGGCTTCGTGGCGGTGTCCAGCACGCTCCGGTGACCGGTCGGACCGGTGAACTCGTACGCCGTCTCGGCGTGCTCGGCCTCGTCGATGCCGGCCAGTTCGGCCTCGGGGCTGATCCGGAAGCCGATGGTCTTGTTGATGATCCACCCGATGACCAGGGCCAGGACGAACGAGTAGCCGAGCACCGAACCGGCGGCGATGGCCTGTTTGCCCAGTTGGCTCCAGCCGCCGCCGTGGAACAGCCCGTCGCCGCCGGCCGAGTTCACCGAACCGGTGGCGAAGAAGCCGATCAGCAGCGTGCCGACGATGCCGCCGACCAGGTGGACGGCGACCACGTCGAGGGAGTCGTCGAAGCCGAGCCGGAACTTCAATCCGGTGCACAGCGCGCAGATCACGCCGGCCGCGATGCCGATCACCAGTGCGCCCATCGGGTCGACGTAGCCGCAGGCCGGGGTGATGGCGACCAGGCCGGCGACCGCGCCGGACGCGGCGCCCAGGGTGGTCGGTCGGCCGTCCCGGATCTGCTCGACCACGATCCAGCCGATCAGCGCGGCCGCCGTGGCGACGGTGGTCGTGGTGAACGCGACCGCGGCCAGGTCACCGGCGGCCAGCGCGGAACCGGCGTTGAAGCCGTACCAGCCGAACCACAGCAGCGCGGCGCCGAGCAGCACGTGCGGGACGTTGTGCGGGCGGGGAAGGCCGCGCGGGAACGCCTTCCGCTTGCCGAGTACCAGTGCCAACGCCAGACCGGCCGCGCCCGCGTTGATGTGCACCGCGGTGCCGCCGGCGAAGTCGAACGCCTTGAGCTGGTTGGCGATCCAGCCGCCGACCGAGTGCGGGCCGGTGAAACCGCTGAAGTCGAACACCCAGTGGGCGACCGGGAAGTACACGATCGTGACCCACAGCGCGACGAACAGCACCCACGCCCAGAACTTGGTCCGGTCGGCGATGGAACCGGAGATCAGCGCCGGGGTGATCACCGCGAACATCAACTGGAACATGACGAACGCCAGCGTGGGTATCTGGTCGCCCTTGGCGCCGGCCAGCGTCCCGACGGTGTTGGACAGCAGGGCGTTGTGGAAACCGGCGATGAACCCACCACCGCCCTCGCTGCCGAACGACATGGTGTAGCCGTAGAGCAGCCACAGAATGCCGACCACGCCGAGCGTGATGAAGTTCATCATGAGCATGTTCAGCACGCTCTTGGAACTCACCATCCCGCCGTAGAAGAAGGCGAGCCCGGGGGTCATCAGCATGACCAGCGCTGCGCTGGCCAGGACCCAGGCGGTATCTCCAGGGTTCACGGCGTCCTCCTGTGCAGACCGGGTTGCCGGCTAGCATCGAGACGGCCTGTTTCACCCGAACGCGTCAAACGTTTCCGCGCGGTGAACTGTGCACCTGCTGGTGTTACTTCCGTATGTCGGTGACGGATCGGCCACGTCACGTGACCGATCACCGATCGGCGAGGATGACCGGTCGTGACGCTCGACAGTGGCCCGCCGGAACGGGTGGTGACCGCCTTGGCCTGCCCGGTGTGCGCCGCCGGCCTGACCAGGTACGGTGGCGCGCTGCGCTGCGCCCGCGGCCACTCGTTCGACATCGCCCGGCAGGGTTACGTGAACCTGCTGGCCGGCACCGGATCGGCCCACGCCGGCACGGCGGACACGGCCGCGATGGTCGCGGACCGCGCGGACTTCCTGGCCGCCGGCCACTACGCGCCGCTGGCCGCGCTGGTCGCCCAGCGGGTCGGCGCACCGGACGGGCTGGTGGTGGAGGCGGGTGCGGGCACCGGCTACTACCTGGCCGCGGTGCTGGACCGGGCGCCGGACGCGGTGGGGCTGGCGCTGGACGTGTCACCGGCGGCGCTGCGCAGGGCGGCCAGGGCGCACGACCGGCTGGGCGCGGTCGGTTGGGACGTGTGGCGGCCGTGGCCGGTGCGCGACGGTGTCGCCGACGTGGTGCTGGACGTGTTCGCGCCGCGCA
>DATEPR010000319.1:0-2212 GCA_035273045.1 Pseudonocardiaceae bacterium
GTAGAGGTCGATGTGGTCGGTCCGCAGCCGGCGAAGGCTGTCCTCGACCGCTCGCTTGATCCAGCGCGCGGAACCACCCGCCTGGTTCGGGTCTTCTCCCATGGGCAGGCCGAACTTGGTCGCGAGCACCACGCCGTCCCGCCGGCCGTGCAGGGCCCGCCCGACGATCGACTCCGCCGCGCCGCAGGAGTAGACGTCGGCGGTGTCGATCAGGTTGATGCCGGCGGCCAGGCCGGCGTGGATGATGCGCACCGAGTCGTCCGCGTCGGTGGACCGGCCGAAGTTCATCGTGCCGAGCGCGAACTCGCTGACCCGGATGCCGCTGCCGCCAAGGCTGCTGTACTTCATCGTTCCGCTCTTTCCCGTGATCGCTGGGACAGTTCCAGTACAACGCGGTCCAGAGGCCGTCCGACACGGCCAGCTCTGCCGGGGGCACAGTTCAACCACCCCAGGACGGCCGGGCCGTGGTTACCATCGCGACATGGCCGAGTCGCAGCTACGGGAGTTCCTCCGTACCCGCCGCGCTCGCATCACTCCCGGTCAGGCCGGCCTGCCGGAACATCCCGGCCTGCGCCGGGTGCCCGGGCTCCGGCGCGAAGAAGTGGCTCAGCTGGCGGGCGTCAGCGTCGACTACTACACCCGGCTGGAGCGCGGTCGGAACACGACCGTGTCGGCGTCCGTGCTGGACGCCGTCGCCCGGGTGTTGCAGTTGGACGAAACCGAACGCGACCACCTGTTCGCGCTGGCCAAACCGGCCAGGACGCGCCGCAGGCCGGTCGCGCGGCAGCAGCTGCGCCGCGGCCTGCTCCGGGTGCTGGACACGGTCGCCGACGTGCCCGCCATCGTCCTGGGCCACCGGATGGACGTGCTGGCCGCCAACCGGCTGGCGCGGGCCTTCTATGTGGACTTCGACGCCCTGCCCGAGCGCGAGCGCAACATGGCGCGCTTCGTCTTCCTGCATCCGCCCGCCCGGGACTTCTACGTCGACTGGGCCGCCACCGCCCGCAGCATCGTGGCGTCGCTGCACCAGTACGCCGGCCTGCACTCGCAGGACCCCCGGCTCGCCGAACTCGTCGGCGAACTCTCCGTCACCGACCCGGACTTCCGGCGCTGGTGGGCCGAGCACGACGTCTACGTGCGCGACCACGGCACCAAGGACTACCGGCATCCGCAGGTGGGCGAGCTGAGCCTGGGCTACGAGGCGTTCCATCCGGTCGGCAGCACCGACCAGGTTCTCGGCCTGCACACGGTGGAGCCCGGATCGCCGTCGGAGGCGGCATTGCGGCTGCTCGCCACGATGAGCGTCACTCCCGGCGCCGGAATCACGCCAGGGCCGTAGGCGTTGTTGCCCGGTGGCGAGTCCGGCCCTTACGGTCGGGCTGACGTCCGGCACCGGGAAGGGGTGAGAACGTGGCGCTGGCTCGCACCGCCCGGCCCGCGGCATGAACGGGGACACCATGGCGGGGGCCACGAGCGCCCGGTCCGCCCGCGACGAGTGGCTCCTGATCGGCGCTCTGCTGCTGGCCGGCCTGTCGATGCGAACCGCCGTCACGAGCGTCGGCGCGGTCCTCGGCGCCATCGAGACGGGCCTGCACAGCAACAGCGGCGTGGCCGGCCTGATCACCACGCTGCCCGCGATCTGTTTCGCGGTGCTCGGCGCGCTCACCCCGAGGATGGCGGCGCGGGCCGGTCAGCACCGGCTGCTGGTGTTCGCGCTGGGTGCCATGACGGTGGGCCTGGTGACCAGGGCGCTCGTCGGTTCGGTCTGGCTGTTCCTGGTGCTCAGCGTGCTGAGCCTGGCCGGGGGCGCGGTCGCGAACGTGGTGATGCCAGCTCTGGTCAAGTCACACTTCCCGAACCACATCGGACGCATGACGGCCCTCTACACCACCGCGCTGGCGGTGGGCACGACGGCGGGCGCGGGCGTCACCGTGCCGATCGGGGACCTGGCGGGCGGACCGGACTCGTGGCGGGTCGGCATCGGCTCGTGGGCGTTGCTCAGCGTCGTGGCGATGCTGGCGTGGGTGCCCACCGCGAAGCACGACACGGCGGTCAGCACCGGCCCCCGGCGACTGTCCCCCCGGACGCTGATGCGCAGCCCGGTGGCGTGGCGCGTGACCATGTTCTTCGCGTTCCAGTCGGTGCAGGCATATGTCGCGTTCGGCTGGTTCGAGCGGTTCCTGACCGCGCACGGGATCACCGACGTGACGGC
>DATEPR010000320.1:0-5234 GCA_035273045.1 Pseudonocardiaceae bacterium
CCGGCCTGCACCACAGCGTTCGCCACGATGTCCACGAACTCGGGGTCACCGGGCAGCAATCCGGCCAGGTTCACCGCGACCCCGACCGGCCGGCCGCCCGGCGCCGGCCACGATGCCGCCTCCCGCAACGCGGTCCGCAGCACCCACCGGTCCAGTTCGCGCAACAGCCCGCCCTGCTCGGCCACCGGCAGGAACACGTCCGGCGCCAGCATTCCCCGGTCCGGGTGCGACCACCTGACCAGCGCCTCCGCCGTCAGGATCCGCCCGTCCGGGCCGACGACCGGCTGGAAGTTCAGGTGCAGCCCGTCGTTGCCGATCGCCTCGCGCAACTGGCCTTCCAGGTGCACCTGCCGGTCCGCGGACGCGATCAGCGCCGCACTGGCCATGGCCACCCGCCCGGCGCCGCGCTTCTTCGCCTCGAACATGGCCGCGTCGGCGAACCGCAGCAGATCGGCGGCCGTCGGCGGATCACCGTTGGGCACGGCGGCGCCGATCGTCGCGGTCACCCGGACGAGTTGACCGTGCACCGGCACGGCCGTGCGCAACAGGGTCGACACCCGGTTGGCCAGGCTCTCCACGCCACCGACGGCGTCGATGTCCGGGCAGATGATGACGTACTCGTCACCGGACAGCCGCGCCACCGTGCACCCGTCCGGCAGCCCGCCCTCCAGCCGCCGGGCCAGCGCCACCAGCAACTCGTCGCCCGCGTCGTGGCCCAGGGAGTCGTTGACCCGCTTGAAGTTGTCGATGTCGCAGAACAACACCGCGGTCGCGGCGGCGGTCGGTCCGGACAGCAGCCGGCGCAGCAAATCGTTGACCGCGGCCCGGTTGGGCAGACCGGTGAGCTCGTCGTGGGTGGCCTGGTGCAGCAGCGCCTCGGCGGCCCGGCGGCGTTCGGTGATGTCCTGGAACACCACCAGCCAGAACCGCTGCCCGTCGTCCTGCACGGACACGGCGACGTGCAGTTCGCAGTAGACCGGTTCGCCGTCGGACCGCACCAGCACCTGCTGCGGTATCCGGTGCGTGCCGCGTTCCTGGCCGGCGCCGATGGCCGACGCGAACGTGTCCGGGTCGGCGGGGTGGGACAACTGGGTCGCCGTCCGGCCGCGCAGCTTCTCCAGGCCGTAACCGAGCAGATCGCACAGCGCGTCGTTGGCGTCGACCAGCCGGGACGACTCGTCGAACAGTCCGATGCCGACCGGGGTCAGCGCGACCAGGTCGGTGAACCGCTGGCTGGACCGCAGCATCCGGGTCTCCGCGGCCCGCTGCTCGGTGATGTCCTGCGCGGTGCCGACGATGATCCCCGCCTCACCGGAGAACGCGACGCCGGAGCACCGGAACACCCGTACCGCGCCGTCCGGCCGGATCAGCCGGTACTCGCAGTCCACCGACTTGTGGTCGCGGGCCAGCTTGGCGAACAGATCCTCGACCCATCCCCGGTCCTGCGGGTGCACCAGGCTGAGGAACAACTGGTGGGTCACCGGGTTGCCGGTCGGCACGCCGAACAACTCGTACAGCATCGGGGACCAGACACTCTGGTCGGTCGTCACGTTCCATTCCCACGTGCCCAACCGGGCGGCGCGCTGCGCGTCCTCGAACCGGCGGCGGTCGGCGAGCAGTTGGCGTTCCAGCATCCGGTGGTGCGTGACGTCCTGCAGCGTGCCGACCACCTGGGCCGGGCGGCCGGACGAGTCGGCGGTGCTGCGCACCCGGACCACGTAGATCCGGTCGCCCGACTTGCTGTTGATCTCGAACTCGAACGTCTGGCCGGGCGGTCCGTTCAGCAGCCGGTCACGCAGGCTGGCGATCATGGACTCCTGGCGTGGCGCCAGCGGATCCTGGCCCGGTGTCACGCCGGCCCTGGCGTACATCTCCAGCAGCGCTTCGCTGCGGTCGATGTGGCCGGTGGCCAGGTCGTACGTGAAACTGCCCATCCTGGCCACCCGCTGGGCGTCCAGCAGGGCGGCGCGGTCCTCGGCGAGCCTGCTGCGGGCGCGCTGCCGGTCGGTGACGTCGCGGGCGTAGCCGGTGATGACGCACCTGCGTTCGCCGTCCCGCCGCCGGGCCGCGGCCACCGCGTGGACCCACCGCTGCGCGCCGTCCCGGCGGACGATGCGCAGTTCGATGTCCAGTGCCTCGCCGGCCACCTGGTGCCGGCGCCACTCCAGCCGGGCGCGGTCCCGGTCGTCGGGGTGGATGAACTCCAGCATGGTGTGCAGGCAGGGTTCGACCGAGCCGGGCTCGACCCCGAGCAGGGCGTGCAGTCCCGCCGACCAGAACGTCTCGTGGTTGTCGTGGTCGAACTCCCACCAGCCCATCCTGGTCAACAGTTCGGCGTCGGCGAACCGCCGGCGTTCCTCGGCCAGGCCCCGCTTGGCGTCGACGAGATCCGACAGGTCGGTGAGCAGCACGGCGTCCATGCCGGTGGTGGGCACCCGCCAGCGCACCGCCCGCACCGGAACGCCGTCGCCTTCACCGAGGGTGAGCCGCTGCCGATCACCCTCGCCGACGAGCACGTCGCCGATGTTGCGGCCGACCAGCTTGTCCGGGTCGTCCGCGCCGACCATCGCGGCGGCGCCCTCGTTGGCCCGCATGATCCGGCCGACCCGGTCGACCAGCAGGCTCGGCGCGTCGGGCAGTTCGGGCAACGCGGGACCGGTCACGGGCCGGGCGGCTCCCGCTGGCCGGGACGGCCGCCACCCGGTGCTCACCGGCTCGGCCGGTTGGACCCGCTCGGCCACTGGCTTGCCCTCCACGCGGACACTTGAGGCGACCGGGTGACACCCGCCCACCACCGCGGCGCCGGAACGATCACCCACCGCATCCACGACTACGCGGACGAGTCAGTCCGGCATCACCCGATGGAAGGACCGTAGCGCGTAACCAGTTCTAAACCCAACGTGTGTTCCGCCCACGTAACGGATAATCCCGGCACAATGCGCGTGGTCAGGCGCCGGCTCAGCCCTCCCGCGCCACACCGTCCGCGACCGCGGCGGCCGCCACCGCGGCGGCCACCTCCGGCGCCACGCGCGGGTCGAACGGGCTGGGCATGATCCGGTCGACGGTCAGGTCGTCCGCGGCGACGGCCGCGATCGCGTCGGCGGCGGCCAGCTTCATCCGCTCGGTGACGGCCGTGGCACCGGCGTCCAGCGCGCCCCGGAAGATGCCGGGGAAGGCCAGGACGTTGTTGATCTGGTTGGGAAAGTCGCTGCGACCGGTGGCGACGACGGCGGCGTGCCGGGCGGCCACCGCGGGGTGGATCTCCGGGTCGGGATTGGACAGCGCGAACACGATCGCGCCGGGCGCCATGCTGGCCACCAGATCCTCGGCGACGGTGGCGCACGACAGCCCGACGAACACGTCGGCGCCGCGCAGCGCCACGGCCAGGTCGCCGCGCAGCCCGGCCGGGTTGGTGCGGGTGGCCAGTTCGGCCTTCACCGGGTTCATCCCGTCCCGGCCGGCGTGCAGGATGCCCCGCGAGTCCAGCACGGTCACGTCGCCCACCCCGGCGGCCAGCAGGATGTTGGCGCACGCCACCCCGGCGGCACCGGCACCCGAGATGACCACCCGGAGGTCGACCGGCGAGCGACCGGTCACGGCGGCGGCGTTGCGGAGCGCGGCGAGCAGCACGACGGCGGTGCCGTGCTGGTCGTCGTGCATGACCGGGCAGTCCAGGGCGGCGACCAGCCGGGCCTCCAACTCGAAGCAGCGCGGCGCCGAGATGTCCTCCAGGTTCACCGCGCCGAACGACGGCCGCAGGTGGACCAGCGTGGCCACGATCTCGTCGACGTCGGTGGTGTCCAGCACCAGCGGGATCGAGTCCAGCCCGCCGAACCGCTTGAACAGCGCCGACTTGCCCTCCATCACCGGCAGCGCGGCCCGCGCGCCGATGTCGCCCAGCCCGAGCACGGCCGTGCCGTCGCTGACCACCGCGACCAGCCGGTGCGCCCAGGTGTAGCGGCTGGCCAGCGTCCGGTCCTCGGCGATGGCCCGGCTCACCCTGGCCACACCGGGCGTGTAGGCGACGGACAGCGACCTCGGGTCGGACACCGGGGCGGTGGTGTCGAGGGCGAGCTTGCCACCCTCGTGCGCGGCGAAGATCTCGTCGTCGGACAGGCCGACGGCCGGGTCATTCACGGTGGTCACGACATTCCTCCTGGCGGGGAAGGCAGACTGGCTGACCGGCCGACCGTGGGCGGCTGTCATGGGCGAACGCCGATACGGCGGGGTGACAGCGGGGTCGGGCGGTTCGAGGGGCGGGGTCGCGCCGGCGGAAACCTGCGCCGGTGCGCGTCCACTCACGCCAGGGGTGCGGCGGAGCCGGCGTTGCGCGCCAACGCGGCGGTCAGCCCATTCTGCCAGCCGATCGCCCGGCTGTCTGCGTCAGGGGTCACCGTCCGCTTCCGCGTCGTTGCCGACTTCCGTGCAGTCGTCCCGGTCCCGGCCACAACCGCCACCGGACCACCCCGGCCACCACGGCCGGCCCGAGCTCCCGCGAATCGGTCGAGCCGAACGTGTTGTCCCCGGTGACGAACCAGGTCCCGGCACCCTCCGGCCGCACCGCGCGCTTGACCGACAACTGTCCTGGCCGCCCCGCCCACCGGACCAACACCACGTCCCCCGGCACCGGCGCGGCACCGACCCGGACCAGCACGACATCCCCGTCGGCGAGGCACGGTGCCATCGACGGCCCACGCACCCGCACCCGGCGCCACGGCCAGCGGCCCAACCCGATCGCCTGTCCCGGTGCCAACGATCACCTCCGACTGCCCGGTGGACGCCACGAGGGTAGGGTCGTCGCGTCGGAGCATCCACAGTCAGGGAGGAACAATGCGACTGGTGTCGCGCATCCTCGGCCCCCGCATCGAGGCCACTGCTCACTGCGATCTGCCGTGCGGTGTCTACGACCCCGCGCAGGCCAGGATCGAGGCGGAGTCCGTCAAGGCGATCCAGGAGAAGTACCAGAGCAACGATGACCCGGAGTTCCGGGCGCGGGCGATCCTGATCAAGGAAGAGCGCAGCGAACTGGTCAAGCACCACCTGTGGGTGCTGTGGACCGACTACTTCAAGCCGCCGCACTTCGAGAAGTACCCGCAGCTGCACGACCTGTTCAACAGGGCGACGAAGGCGGCCGGCGCGACCGGCACGAAGGGCTCCATGGACCCGGCCAAGGGCCAGGAACTGCTGGACCTGATCGCCGAGATCGACAAGATCTTCTGGGAGACCAAGAAGGC
>DATEPR010000321.1:0-3154 GCA_035273045.1 Pseudonocardiaceae bacterium
GCGGCCGACGCGATCGGGCTGGGCCGGCCCGGTGAGGCAACCCGGTTGCTCGCCGCGGCCCGCCGGGCGGGCGGCACTCCGTCGTGGCGCACTACGGTCCGTATCGGCTGGGTGGCTGCCGAACTGGCCCTGGCCACCGGCCGGCCGGACACGGCCGTGGTGCACGCCGAACGGTCGAAGCGCTCCGCCGAGGAGGTGGGCGCGGCGCGACACACCGTGAAGTCGACCATGATGTTGGGAGTCGCGCTGGCTGCCGAGGGAACCCCGGACGGGCGGCGGCGGGCCGAGTGGCTACTGACGGAGGCCGTGGCCTCATCCCTCACACGGGGGATATTTCCGCTGACCTGGCCTTGCGCGCTGCAACTGGCCGAGTTGGCGCCGGATCGGGCCGCCGCGCACACCGCCGTCGCGGCCGACGCTCTGACCAGGGTATTCTCGTGGTCAGATCCGGCAAAAAGGAGAATCGCGGCAGCGTCTCCGTGGCTTCCGGCCGCGCTGATCCATTCCGGTGAACCAACCCGAACGGGTAGCGGACGAATTACTTGACGGATTCAGCACCAGATCGTGTCAAGGTCTGCCCCCTGTCGGCCGATACCGGAGAAGGAACGTCACTCGGCCGCTGGAAGGAGTCCCCGTGACGACGGTCTTGATCTGCGACGACCGGCGCAGCGTGCGGGAAGGTTTGACGCGCGTGATGTCTGCTGTGCCCGGAGTCAGTCGCATCGACTGTGTAGCGCACGGTGACGAGTTGTTGGCTCGGTTCACTCGGCAGCCGGTGGACGTCGTGCTGGTCGGCACCCAGCGCGCCGTTCCGACAGGCGTGGAGGCGACCCGCCGTCTCGTCTCCGCCAACCCACAGGCGAACGTCATCGTGTTCGGCGCACCGGACGACGCGGGCAGTATCGCCGCCGCCATCGCCGGCGGTGCCCGCGGGTACCTCCGGTGGGACGCGTCCCGGCCGGAACTGGTCGCCGCCCTCGCGCACACCCTGGCGAGCACCTCGGTGCCGGCGCCCCGGCAGCCGTCGGATCCCGGCGTCCAGCTCACCGACCGCGAGCTCCAGGTGCTGCGCGGCATGAGCCAGGGCAAGAGCAACGGCCAGATCGGCCGGGAGCTCTACCTGTCCGAGGACACGGTGAAGACCCACGCCCGCCGGCTGTTCCGCAAGCTCGGCGTGCGCGACCGGGCACAGGCCGTGGCGCACGGCTTCCGCCGCGGCCTCGTTTCGTAGTAGGGCCCTAGTCTGAACGGCCCTGGCTCGCGCACGGAAGCGCACGGCATCCAGTCACAGAGCGTATCCGGTCCGGTGGTGCGTCACCGGACCGGTTTCGTCTGCCCATCTTCGGCCGGTTCGCCGCCTGCCCTGGTCGACCGCCCTGTTCCGGTCGGGAGCGCCGAGAGGCGGCTCCGCCGAGTACCGTGAAGGGGCCGCTTCGGGTGACACTGAGTCACCTGGTTCGGTCTGTTATGACCGCTCGGACGTAACACCAGGACTGTTGCCTGCGATGACCAACTTGGGGGACGGACTGGGCGCCGCGGTGGTGGGCGCCGCGGTCGGCGGCGACCGACCGGCGGCGGAGTGCCTGCTGGCGTGGGTCCAGCCGTTCGCGGTGCGGTACTGCCGCGCCCGCCTGGGCCGGCAGGAAGGGTCGTTCGCCTCGGCGGACGACGTGGCGCAGGAGGTGTGTCTCGCAGTGCTGACGGCGCTGCCTGGTCATCGACACCAGGGGCGACCGTTTGTGGCGTTCGTGTACGGGATCGCGGCGCAGAAGGTTGCGGCACGATCCGACCGGGTGGCCCGGACCCCCGGCACGGACACCCGACCCGAGCAGCCGGCGGCCCAGGGTGGGCTGCCTGCCCGGATGGCATCGCTGCTCGGGAGTTTGCCGGCCAGGCACCGGGAGATCCTGGTGCTGCGGGTGGCGGTCGGACTGTCGGCGGACGACACCGCCGACGCCATGGGTACCACGCCCGGCGCGGTGCGGATTCTCCAGCACCACGCGCTGGCGATGCTGCGAAGGGCGCTCGCGGCAGAGGAGGTGGTCTGAGTGTCAGACCAGCGAGATCACGGGGTTGGCGGTCTGGAGTGGAGAGACCAGCCGGCACGTACCCCGGACGAACCGCTGGTTCCGTCGACGGGTGCGATGGGGGCACCCGATGACGAGACAACCGTGTTCCCCGCCGTGCGCGGCGAGGACGGCGGTGCTGCCGGGCACCACGGTGCCGGCGAAAGTGACAGTACTGACGGCAACGATCGGACCGGCGCGGGGGACGACACCCGCCGGTTCGGTGTGCTGCCCACACCGACCGGTTGGTCGGACGGCACGGAGCAGGACGGTCCCGTCGACCTGTCCGCCGTGCACGCCGACGACGAACTCCTGACGGCACTGGTCTCGTTCGACAACTCGATGACCGGGCCGGACCAGGATCAGGAACTCAAGTCCCTGCTGCTGTCCTGGCGGCTCGACGTGGACGCCGAGCCGATCGGCGAACTCGTGGACACCGAGACGGCGATGGCCACCATCGCCGTCGGTGCCCGGCTGCGTCGCCGCAGGCCGAGATACCTGGTGCCGCTCGCGACGGCCGCCGCCGCGCTGGTGGTCCTGTTCACCGGCATGGGCCTGGCCGCACGCAACGCGGTGCCCGGCGACCCGCTGTGGGGAATCTCGCAGGTGCTCTACACCGACCACGCCCGGTCCGTCGAGGCCGCGGCACTGGTCCGCGACGACCTGCACCACGCCAGCGAGGCGCTACAGCAGGGCCACTTCGAGGAGGCCCGCTCCGCGCTGGTGCAGGCGCAGGCGTCGCTGCCGTCGGTGGACAACGCGGACGGCAAGGCGAACCTTCAGGCGCAGCAACAGAACCTGCTCTTCCAGTTGGACAGCACGACGGGCCTGACCCCGGTGCCGGCGATCCCGCTGAACACCGGCACGACGACCACGGGCCTGCCGCCGAGTTCCGCCGCCGACTCGCCGACGGTCCCGACGTCGCCGCAGTCGCCGGACACCACGACCGCCGACCCGCCGCCGAGCACGACGGACAACCCGTCGCCGACGACCACCGACAGCCCGGCGGCCACCAGCACCGGCACCGCGGGCGACGCGCCGGCACAGCCCAACCAGCCGCCGGCCGGCAACGCACCGCAGGACCAGCC
>DATEPR010000322.1:0-2363 GCA_035273045.1 Pseudonocardiaceae bacterium
GTTGGCCGACATGCCGTAGACACCGATCACCCGGCCCCGGTCCGCGGCGGGCGCCTCCAACTGCACCACGGTCTGGCCGATCGACATGGACGCCAGGTTCGCCACGCCCCCGACCACGAGCAGCACCACGGCCAGCGGGTAGCTCCCGGTGACCGCGAAGAACAGGCTGCTCACCCCGTAGACCACGGTGCTCACCACGGCGGCCCGGACGCTCGGCGTGATCCGGCCGGTCGCCTCCAGCAGGATGCCGCCGATCACCCCGCCCGCGCCGTTGGCGAACAGCAGCACGCCGTAGGCCGTGCCGGCGCTGCCCGCGCCGAGGTCCTGGGCGAAGATCGGCATCGCGGACTGCAACGACGCGCCGACGAAGAACGAACCCAGCCCGGCCAGGACGATCATGCTGATCAGCGTCGGGTTCGCGCCGACCTGGCGCAGCACCCGGACGGACTCCCGCATGCCGACCCTCGGCCGCACCGGACCGTCGTCGCGGGTGTGCCCGGTGAACTTGGTGCGGAACAGGTACAGCGTCAGCGGCAGGTAGAACGCGATGTTGACGAAGATGCCCGCCACCGGGCCGAGCCCCAGCAGCAGCGCCGAGCCGACCACAGGGCCGAACAGGATGCCGAGGCTGCGGAAGGTGGCGTTGAGCCGGACCGCGCTGGGCAGTTCGGTCCGGCCGACGAAGTCGTGCAGCATCAACTGCTCCCCCGGCCCCCAGATCGCGCCCGCGCAACCGTGCAGCACCAGTAGCAGGCACGCCTCCCACACGTGCAGCGAGTTCGTCACGAACAGCACGCCCCACAGCGCCGACACCAGCATGAACAGCGCCTGCGCGGCCTGGATGACGCGGCGGCAGTCGTGCCGGTCGGCCAGCGCGCCGAAGGTGACCGACAACAGCAGGAACGGCACCCAGTGGCTGATCACCTCGAACCCGACCAGCGCGGGCGAGTGGAACTTCTGCCACAGCACCCAGTAGGTGATGACGTGCTCGATGTTGTCGGCCATCATCGCCAGTGCCGCGCCGAACAGGTACGGCCGGCAGTCCCGGTTGCGCAGCGCGGCGAACCTGCCGGGCGCGCCGGCCGGCCCGCGGTCGGTCGCCGGCTGATCGGTGACCGGCACGGCGTCCGGCTCGGCGACGTGCGTGGGGATCCCGCAGGCGACACACATGGTCGATGATTGTCCCTACCTGGACCGACGGGCACCCCGCACTGTCGGCAGGCTCACGCCCTCGCCGGTCACCCGAGCATCTCGGTGCGCAGGAACGGCTCCGGGACGGCGAACGCGTCCACCAGCGTGCCGGCGTGCGGCCGCAGCTGTCGGCACAGCGTGTTCACCGCGTCGTTGACCTGCTTGCCGCGGGCCGCGGTGAGCCTGCCGTGGCCGAGGAACCAGGCCAGGTCGGCGTCGACGTTGCTCAGCACGTACAGGTCGCACACGCGGTCCAGCAACGCCCGGGCGGCCGGATCGGCGCAGCGGTCGATGCCGGCCACGAACGCCTCCAGCACCACCCGGTCGGTGTGCACGCGGGCGGCGCGCAGCACGTGGTCCTGGGCGTCGTTGAACACGTCGAACGGGTCGGCGTCGCCGGTCGCGGCGCGGCGCAGGCGCCGGGCCAGGCCGTCCAGCACGTGGGTCTCGCGGTCCTCGAACGCGCGGACGTGCCAGGCGCGGTCGAACAGGTCGTCCCCGGTGGGGTTCGCGCTGACCAGCCGCTCGATCACCGGCCGTGCCGTGGTCCGCTCGATCACGGCGCCGACGAACTGCTCGGCCACGAACCGGGCGGTGGCCAGCGTGCCGAGGTCCTCGAAGTGGGCGCGGTAGCTGGTCAGCAGGCCCTTCGCGACCAGCTGGAGCAGCACGGTGTTGTCGCCCTCGAACGTGGTGAACACGTCCGTGTCGGCCTTCAGTCCGGTCAGCACGTTGGCCGCCAGGTAGCCCGCGCCGCCGCACGCCTCCCGGCACGCCTGGATGGTCGCGGTGGCGTGCCACGTCGCCGCGGCCTTGATCCCGGCGGCCCGCGACTCCAGTTCCCGCTGGCGCTGCTCGTCCGGCTGCTGTCCGGTCTGCAGGGCGTGCAGGTCGGCCACGAGCTGTTCCTGCGCGAAGTGCAGCGCGTACGTGGTGGCCAGCGCCGGCAGCAGGCGGCGCTGGTGGGCCAGGTAGTCCAGCAGCGTCACCTCGGCGTCCCGGCCCGGCCGGTGGAACTGGCCGCGCTGCCCGGCGTACCGCACGGCGATGGTCAGGGCGCGTTTGGTGGCGCTGCCCGCGCTGCCCGCGACGCTGATCCGGCCCCGGATCAGGGTGCCGATCATGGTGAAGAAGCGCTTGGCGTCGCCCTCGATCGGGCTGGTGTAGCTGCC